>NZ_JBFRYH010000133.1:0-521 GCF_040984445.1 Streptococcus handemini | reverse complement strand
AATGCGACGCAACAACAAGTCGCATTTATTGAAAACTGGATTAACAACTATCCAAAGAAGATATTGGGTTACAAATCTCCTAGAGAATTTTTACAGACTGGCTAACTTGAACTTGAAATTTAGCATCGAGCTGATAATAAGGCTGATTTGGGATAGCTGCACCAATGCTCGAGGCGAATATCCAATCCTGATTTTCCAGTTGGGCAAAGTTCTCTGCTTTGCCTGTTAGGATGACTCCGGAAAACTTTGCATCTGCTAACGTAGGATAGTTTTCTTTGATGAACTCTAAGTCATCGTAGTTCGAAAATGTTTTCCCACTACGTCCATATAATGTACTATTTTTGTATCTCGTATCTTTCAGAGCAACTAGCAACTTCTCCCTAAATCGTTCATAATGAACGGCTCCCTGTCAAGTAGACAGTCAAATAATAAAAGATACTAAGCAACCTGATTCCTGAATTCCCAAGGAGTCAGGTTGTTTAATTTTGTTTGATAACGTTGTGTATTGTAAAACTGGATAT
>NZ_JBFRYH010000132.1:0-558 GCF_040984445.1 Streptococcus handemini | reverse complement strand
AGTGATGGGATTTAGCGATATACTGTAAGTGGCTCATTTGGACTAACCTCCTGTTTGTTTGGTCACTTACAGTATAGTCCTTTTGGGCTTTTTATTGTATTCTGAGAGTAACTAGCACCACGAGTATAATAGTATTATTATACCACTTTTTTCTTCTTCTTGTCACTTACATTCTACCAAAGTCCACGACAAACGCACGAAAACCTTCTCGAGATGTTTTTGTGTCCCAAAGTCATTTTTGAATTGAGAGATAAGTTTGATAGTCATGATACTTAACCTACTTTCCAAATAATTGTGGTAAATAATCATCTAAATAGACAGAAATATACCGTTGTTTTCGGCAATAACTTAAATCGCTCTTCGGAAATTGAATGACTTTTAAAAAATATAGACACATCTTTCTTATAACATTGAGATTAAAGGCTGCTCGTTTAGCCAACTGATCCAGTAACTTAGCATCACTAAAGTAAAGGCTAATATCCTCATAAAGAGTCCCTTGATTGCCCTTTACAGCAAGACAATAATCTCCCCTACCCTTAATGATTTCATCCACTATCT
>NZ_JBFRYH010000131.1:0-737 GCF_040984445.1 Streptococcus handemini | reverse complement strand
AAACCAGTTCCAGGAAAACCAGTTGATCCGAACGATCCAAACTCTCCGGTATGGCCAAAATCAGTTGAGAATCTTGAATTGACGAAGACCATCACGCGTACGATTACTTATGTGGACAATGCAGGGAACAAAGTAGCAGAACCATTCACGACTACGGTAACCTTTGAACGTACGGCTAAGGTAAATCTAGCAAGCGGACAAGTAGAAGCGTACACAGAATGGATGCCTAAGGATGGCGATAGCACGCTAGAAGGACAAGCCTTGCCAGTGAAAGCTGGTTACACAGCGACTACTGCAACGAAAAATGGAGCAGTTGTGACACCACAATCAACGACAGAAGCAGTGATCGTTAATGAAACTGCGACAGACATCACGGAAGTGGTTATCTACAGTCCGGATGCCAAAGCACCACAGCTTGCCGTGATTAAGTATGAGGATGAAGCGGGCAATCTTGTACCTAGCTCAGCACTTGATGGAGAAAGTCCAGTCGATACAGAGGTAGGTAGCGAAGGTGAGGATATCACGTATTCTACAGCGTCTAAGATTGAGAAGTTGAAGAAACACGGATATGAACTTGTGACAGATGGCTTCACAACAGCGGATGGTCGTAAATTTGACAATACCCCAGATGAGCCAGGTAAGGATCCAAGTCAGGTATTTAAAGTAACCGTTCGACCACAGATGTCAACTGTCACACCAGATCCAAACAATCCAAGTAACCCGACACCGAAAGATCC
>NZ_JBFRYH010000130.1:0-816 GCF_040984445.1 Streptococcus handemini | reverse complement strand
AAATCTTTGATAATTGTTTGATATTCCATTGTAAGTGATGGGATTTAGCGATATACTGTAAGTGGCTCATTTGGACTAACCTCCTGTTTGTTTGGTCACTTACAGTATAGTCCTTTTGGGCTTTTTATTGTATTCTGAGAGTAACTAGCACCACGAGTACACTATACTACTATCATCAAGTAAAGACCTCCTAACTTTATTTGATAAGAACCTAAATTTTTCATATTATTCTCCGTAACAGAAGCCACCCAATCCGGTGGCTTTTCTTTTATGGAATCTTTTGGTATAATAAAGTATATTTGAAAAGGAGTGATACTATGGGTCAACTATTATTTCCGCTACTGATGGTAGCTATGCTTGGATTCATGATTTTTTCTCAACGAAAACAACAAAAAAATCGATTGGAAGCCTTGAGCCAAATTAAAAAAGGCGACGAGATTGTGACCATCGGTGGTCTGTATGGAATCGTGGATGAGATTAACGAGCAGAAAGTAGTGTTGGATGTGGATGGTGTCTATTTGACATTTGAACGTTCAGCTATTCGCGGTCGTGTCAATCAAGCAACTGCTGTTGAAACAGTGGTGGAAGAAGCAGTTATAGAAGAAACAGCTGTGACAGAGGAATAATCAATCAAAAGGCACTTGATAGTGCTTTTTCTTTTTGTTTAAAAGAGGTAACGTTGGTGTCTAAATCCACGACAAACGCATGAAGAAAGTTTCGTTTTCAGATAACAGTTTCATAAACTAAGCTCGAATCCTTTGCTATACTAGAGATAGTGGAGGATTTTGTTATGAATGAGATACTGGATTTCTTGAT
>NZ_JBFRYH010000129.1:0-847 GCF_040984445.1 Streptococcus handemini | reverse complement strand
AAAAATGCGACGCAACAACAAGTCGCATTTATTGAAAACTGGATTAACAACTATCCAAAGAAGATATTGGGTTACAAATCTCCTAGAGAATTTTTACAGACTGGCTAACTTGAACTTGAAATTTAGCTTTACTGAAAAATAGGCATGAAAATGAAAAATAGGTCTTTAGACTGAAGCGTTTTTATGCTATAATAGGGTATAATGTGTTTAAGAAAATGTAGCAAAGGAGAGACTACATGATTAAAATTTATACCGTTTCGAGCTGTACGAGCTGCAAAAAAGCTAAAAACTGGCTCAATGCTCATCAATTATCGTACAATGAACACAATTTAGGAAAAGAATCGATTAGCAAAGAAGAGATTTTGAATATCTTGACAAAGACAGAGAATGGTATTGCAAGTATTGTATCTTCTAAAAATCGATATGCAAAAAATTTGGATTGTGACATTGAAGATTTAAGTGTGAACGAAGTCATTGAGTTAATTACCGAAAATCCTCGTATTTTAAAAAGTCCAATCTTGATTGATGAGAAACGTCTTCAAGTTGGGTACAAGGAAGATGATATTCGTGCCTTTTTACCACGTTCTGTGCGTAATGTAGAAAATGCGCAGGCTCGCTTGCGTGCAGCTTTATAGGATTCAAGAGTGAAGAGTTTGAGTCAAGAGGCCGAGCTCTTTTCTTTTCGTTTTAGATTTTTTACGATTAGGATACGTGATTTCAGCACGCCAAACGCATGAAGAAAAGATAGTTTTCAGAAAACGACATACATAGTGACAAAATCAATCAAAGTAGTAAACTAGAGATAGAGGTGACTACAATGATTGATTTTCTCGTTTCCATAGACTCC
>NZ_JBFRYH010000128.1:0-955 GCF_040984445.1 Streptococcus handemini | reverse complement strand
AAATTTCAAGTTCAAGTTAGCCAGTCTGTAAAAATTCTCTAGGAGATTTGTAACCCAATATCTTCTTTGGATAGTTGTTAATCCAGTTTTCAATAAATGCGACTTGTTGTTGCGTCGCATTTTTGCTTCCCTTAGGCAACCAACGCCGGATGAGTCTATTATGATTCTCATTAGTTCCCCTCTCCCAAGAGGAATAAGGGTGGGCATAATAAATGTTCTCAGAATCAAAAACATCTGCCAAGCGACTGAATTCAGCCCCGTTATCAGCTGTGATTGAGTTAATTTGATACTCTCTGAGAATTGTTTTCAGAGCTTGATTGACTGAAGACGCGGACTTATCGGGAATGAGTCGGATGATTTGATAACGACTCTTTCTATCAGTTAGAGTCAACAGACACTCATTTTTTGCTCGTGTTTGAATAACCGTATCAATTTCAACATCACCGACATTCTCACGCTGATTAATGCTTTCTGGTCGTTCCTCAATCGATTTTCCAGTCGGCTTAAAGTTGGGACTCGCTTGTTTTTTCTTCGTTTTCTCTTTCCGAGGATAGAGCATGTCATCCTTGGTCAATCCTAAGTGTCCATGATGAATCCAGTAGTAAATGGTGGAGATGGAGACAGGTATCCCTTTTGCTTTTACCATCATCTCAGGAGAGTATTTCTGTTTGATGTAGTGAAGAATCTTTTCTTTGAGTCCCTTGGTTAGGGAAGCCTGCTTCACAGAATGTTTACGATTGTTTTGATAGGCTTCTTGAGCGAAGTCAGCTGAGTAGATTATTTCAAATTTTCCTTTACGTACTTGTTGTCTAACCTGACCACGTTTGACTTCGTTGTGAATAGTTTGAGGAGCTTTAGACAATCTCTTAGCGATTTCACGATTTGAGAACCCTTCTTGAAGCCAACGTTCAATCATTCTACGCTCAGCTAGTGTCAAATGTCTTCTTTTTGGTGT
>NZ_JBFRYH010000127.1:0-956 GCF_040984445.1 Streptococcus handemini | reverse complement strand
ACGTGCTCAGAGTCACAGTAGTTGGTTGTACTTGATAGGATGAGCTATACCTATAACTATTCAAGGTAGTAGATGAACTACTCACTTACTCTCCTCCCGTGATTTGTAGTAGTGATAGGTCTTCTCAATTCAATTATAGTCTAAAACAAAGAGTACAACACTTTTTCATTCAGTGTTATGCCTTAAGTGAAACGAAAGGAATGAATTATAACTATGAAACTAACACACTTCATCGCAGCAGGAACAGCTGCTACTCTCTCCTATCTAGCTGTCAAAAATCGAGATAAGATTCTTCAGGAAGTAACAGAAACCACGGACCTGATCCATCGTATGCAGGACAACTATCAAACAATCCAAGACCGACTTGCCCTCATACAAGCCTATCAGAAACCTGTACAACAAATGGCAGAAGAGCTACAACACAAGGTAAACGTCTACCAACAAAGCACCGCTGGCAATCTCAATGAGATTAAAAGAATTCAAAAGAAGTATGTAGTAGATAATTGACTAACCAAAATAAACATGCCAAGATTAGTTGTGGGGAAACTCTGATGGAAGAGGTTCCCCACTTTTCTGGCTCATTGTCAACTGTAGTGGGTAGATGAAAAGCTAACACCTAGAGAGAACGACATTCGTCTTCTCTTTTTTGATGTTTAAGGCAATCAAGATCCGTTTTTTTAAGTTTTCAAAGTTCCTAAAGCCAAAGGCATTTCGTTTGATGACTTTGATGAGATTATTAGTAGCTTCCAATTTGGCGTTGGAATAAGGCCATTCCAATGCATTTAAAATCTTGTCCTTATCCTTTAGAAACGTCTTAAATACCGTCTGGAAAATAGGGTCAACTGATGCAATTTCCTGTTCGATGAGGTGAAAGAAATGGTCTGAGTTTTTCTCTTGGAAATGGAATAAAAGAAGTTGATAGAGTTCGTAGTGCAGTCGTAGTTCCTCTGAGAATG
>NZ_JBFRYH010000126.1:0-1008 GCF_040984445.1 Streptococcus handemini | reverse complement strand
CAGGTTCAGTCATTGTCAACTATGTGGACGAAGCAGGAAATCCACTTCGCTTTAAAAAGGGAGACGAGATTGTAGAAGGTGACCAAAAGGTTGTCACAGATGGAAAAGCTAATACTCCTTATAATACAGTGGACGACCGTCCAAACAGTGCAAAAACTCCCGAAGGAAAAACCTATGAACTTGTCCCAAGTGGAGACTATCCAGTAGGAGCAGTAACCGGCGGTGCTTTGAAAGAGACAGAGACACCCTTAGGCACAGATGCTCCTGAAGGCACGATTGAAGCAGGCAAAACGAAGAGAATCACTTTTGTATATCGTGAAGTCAAGGGTGATGTCGTGGTTCTTTACCGTGAAAAAGGTACAGGAACACCGATCATAGGAACTGGCGACAACGGTCAAAAAATCGGCAATGTCTCAACCTTGGACACCCAAGATAAGAAGGATGACATAGATCGCACAACATGGAATGGTGCAGTGATTGATACCCCAGCCTCATCAACAGGTGAAGACTATACAACGACCGATAACCACCCAGCAACTATCACCACAGCAGACGGAAAAATCTACAAACGTGTCGAAGGAACCGAAGGAGTGTCTGGAAAAGAAACTGGCAAAGTTGTAGAAGGCACTACTCGTGTCGTGTACTATTACGAGCTTCAAAAGGGTTCTGTCGATGTCACTTATGTCGATACAGATGGTAAACCAATCAACTTCGTCAAAGAAGGTGACACAGAAGTTCTTGGTAGACAAGAAGTCGTAAAAGACAAAGATTCAGGCACTGACTATCAGACGAAGACAGACGAGTTGCGTCCACCAACTCTGAAAACAAAAGACGGTAAGGTTTATAAGTTGGTACCAAAAGGAATATATCCAATGGGCTCTGTTGACGAAGACGGCCGTAAAGAGGATAGTGCACCAGCAGGTGGAAAAGTTACAGATAAACACCAAACCGTTACTTATGTCTATGAAGAAGTGAAGGGTGGCGAAGTCACAGCTCAGTACTATGTAG
>NZ_JBFRYH010000125.1:0-1056 GCF_040984445.1 Streptococcus handemini | reverse complement strand
GACAAATTGTAAAATATAGTGCAACAAAAAAACTCATAGGGTTTCTTTCGTGTAAACTGTAAGTAACGACACCAACAGAACACGAGGGAACCTATGAGCTACTCACATTTTACCATAAAAGAGCGACTAAAGATTGAAACTTACTTGGAATTGGGGTTGAAACCCTGCCAGATTGCCAATAAACTAGACGTTCATAGGTCTACGATTTCAAGAGAGTTAAGTCGTTGCGAAAATACCTATTCTGCGGAAGTAGCTCAGGAACATTATGAGCAACAGGCCAAGCTCAAAGGTAGAAAATCAAGCTGCACACCCGCATTGAAACAAGAGATTGAAGAGCGTCTACAGGCCTCCTGGTCTCCTGAACAGATTTGTGGTCGTTATCGGCTTGAAGAAAAACCGATGGTTTCTTTTAAAACCATCTACAACTGGCTCTACGCTGGCTTGATTCACCTAGATTTAAGCGTCTTACGCCGCAAAGGAAAAAGTCGAAAACCTCAGGAAACACGTGGGAAATTCACGATTGGGACACCGATTTCCAAACGTCCTAAAGAGGTCAAAGGTCGAGAAACATTTGGTCACTGGGAACTCGATACGGTGGTGTCAGCCAGAGGTAAAAGCAAGGGGTGTTTAGCGACCTTTGTAGAGCGGAAAACGCGCTTTTACTTAGCTTTCAAAATGCCAGATAGGACAGCTAAATCTATGTTTTCAGCTATCGAACAGCTGTGGACTTTATTTCCCAAAGAGGCCTTTAAGACCTTTACTTCAGATAGGGGAAAGGAGTTTGCCTGCTATCCCTTGGTGGAGAATTTAGGCATTCCCTTTTACTTTGCGGATGCCTACTCCTCTTGGCAAAGGGGAAGCAATGAAAATGCCAATGGCTTACTGCGAGAATATTTTCCCAAGAAAACCGATTTGGCGACTATTTCTAACGAGACTTTGGGAAAGGCATTAGGTGACATCAACCACCGACCACGAAAATGTTTAGCTTACAGAACCGCTGTTGAAGCTCTCTTGAATGAGTTCGAATAAAGGTTGCACTTTTTCTTGCAATTTGTC
>NZ_JBFRYH010000124.1:0-1099 GCF_040984445.1 Streptococcus handemini | reverse complement strand
TCCAGGAAGAAGTTTACCAACAACTAAGGGATTTAAGCCGTTTCTATCAAAACCTAACAGAAGATATTGTCCGTACCAAGAACCGTCTACACAAGATATTGCAGGTTACTTTTCCAGAGTTAGAAAGCCTCTTATCAACACCAACCGGTGAACAGTACTGGAACTTGGTCATGGCTTTTCCGTGCAAGGAATTTGTCTTAGATCGAACGAACAGTGAGTTAAGGCATCGTATCTGTCAGTCGACTTCAAAACGGATCTCTGACAAGCGTGTCGCTTTCCTGACTAACAAACTTACTGAACTTGCCAGACAGTCTTATTGTGCGGTCAAAAAATCCTCTCCAATGATGGAAGAGGTCCGTTACTATGCACAAGAACTGTTTAGGCTATCTAATCGGAGACAAACTGTTTTGGATGAAATGGTCACATTCGCTCAGCCATTACCTGAATATGAGATCCTCCTCTCTATTCCTGGAATAGCGGAAACCTCAGCGACAAGTATTATTGGTGAATTGGGCGACATTCGCCGTTTTCAGTCTGCTAATCAAATCAACGCTTTCATTGGAATTGACCTCAGACACTACGAATCTGGAAACGTCCTTGCCAAGGAACACATCACCAAATGCGGAAATCCTTACGCGAGAAAGATTCTATTCAAGTGCATCCACAACATCGCTGCAGCTAGTCACACTAATCCCTGCCATATCGCAGATTTCTATGAGAAACGAAAAAGACAATCGCAGGTGACGTCAACTAAGCCACATACGATTGCCTCCATACATCGCCTCATCAGGACGATGTATTACCTCATAACGCATAACAAACTCTACGATTATACTTCAACCCAAAATCAGTAAAGTCGTCTATGCCCTAGTATTGTAACACCTTATCGAAAAATTTCCAACATAAGGTGTTCTTTTGACATGCCCTTTTTTTACTAAATAAGTGTCAAAAATAAGACAGCACTCTCAAAATGCCAAATTTCAAGTCCAAGTTAGCCAGTTTGTAAAAACTCACTAGGAGATTTGTAATCTAGTATTTTCTTTGGATAGTTATTAATCCACTTTTCAATAAATGCAACTTGTTGAGTAGTTGCATTTTT
>NZ_JBFRYH010000123.1:0-1197 GCF_040984445.1 Streptococcus handemini | reverse complement strand
AAGAAGGTAATACAATTCCAACAGAGGAAGGTCACCACGATGTACCAGTAGTGATTACCTACAAAGACGGTTCAAGCGAAGAAGTGAACGTCCCAGTTGACATTAAGAAACCAGTTGATGGCACAACGGATACAAATCAAAACCCTGATGATACTGTGGAAATTCCAACTGAAAAGACACTGGTTAGAGATGAAACTAACCTAACGGCTGATGAACGGGACAAGATTAAGGGCAAAGTCGAAGAAGTCAATCCAGGTAAGATTGTTACTGTAGATGAGCAAGGTAATGCGACGGTAACCAATCCAGCAACCGGCAATAGCACAGTTATTTCAGGTGAAAAACTGGCTGCTAAAGGACGCTATGAAGTTGGTTTATCTGCTGCTCATGCGAAACCAATTTTGAATCTTGGATCTAATGCGGGTATAAATATTCCAACTGCCAAGATACCAGTTAAGGATGAAACAAGTCTAACGGCTGATGAACAAGACCAGGTTAAAGCCAAAGTTGAGGAAGTCAACCCAGGTAAGATTGTAACTGTAAATGCTCAGGGGAATGCGACTGTCACAGATCGAGTAACTGGTGATGGCACAGTTATTCTAGGCGAAAAACTGGTTGTCAAAGGACGCTATGAAGTAGGTCTATCTGCTAGTCATACGAAACCGATTTTAAATCTTGGATCTAATGCAGGTACGAATTTTGATAAAAACACAGAGCAAAAGCTTGAATCCAAAGGAGCTGATGCTGAAGCGAATGGGGTAAATAAAGTTCAAGTAACAGTTACACCGGCTACTTCAACCGAAACCCCATTATTGGAAAAATCAAATTCTGCTAAGCAATTGCCAAATACAGGCGATACAGTGGATAATGCTGCATTTGTATACGGTGTTACTGCATTAGGATTCGCTGCATTGCTCGGACTTGGCAAGAAAAAATCAGAAGACAAAGAATAATTCGACGATTGATACGCTAGTGGAGAGATGATTTTGTTATCTTTCCATGAGGAGGCAATACAAATAACCAGAGATTGATGCTCTCTGGTTATTTTTTGCATTCACTAGTCGCTGCGTAACGTAACCGCTCCATAACGGAGTATATTGAAAAGTTCCAAAGTCGCTTTGACTCTGGGACTTTTTCCTATCTACAGTTGTTTTGAATACTTTCCGCCCATGGTAAATAAGCCTCCAGTACCTCCTTTTT
>NZ_JBFRYH010000122.1:0-1228 GCF_040984445.1 Streptococcus handemini | reverse complement strand
AAAGAATAGTTAAGTGACGATAGCCTAGGAGATACACCTGTACCCATGCCGAACACAGCAGTTAAGCCCTAGAACGCCGGAAGTAGTTGGGGGTTGCCCCCTGTGAGATATGGTAGTCGCTTAGCTAGAGGGGGAGTTTAGCTCAGCTGGGAGAGCATCTGCCTTACAAGCAGAGGGTCAGCGGTTCGATCCCGTTAACTCCCATATAAGCGGGTGTAGTTTAGTGGTAAAACTACAGCCTTCCAAGCTGTTGTCGCGAGTTCGATTCTCGTCACCCGCTTTTGGACTTCATTCCAAAAACCAAACACATGTTTGGGCGCGTAGCTCAGATGGTTAGAGCGCACGCCTGATAAGCGTGAGGTCGGTGGTTCGATTCCACTCGTGCCCATTGTATTTTATGGTCCGTTGGTCAAGGGGTTAAGACACCGCCTTTTCACGGCGGTAACACGGGTTCGAATCCCGTACGGACTATATATAGTTGAGGAGAAAAATGGAGATTATTGGCTCATTGTCAACAGTAGTGGGTAGATGAAAAGCTAACATCTAGAGAGTAGGAAGTGGTTTCGGATAGTTGCTTGTGTTCTTGCGTCCAGAATGGCGATGACATTTAGGGAGTTGAAATCTTGAGCGATAACGTTCATTTTTCCCTTTTTGAAGGCATACTCATCCCAGGACATGACTTCTGGCAGTTTGTTCCAATCGGTTTCAAATTTGAACTCATTTCGTTTTCTGAGGACTGATGATGTTGAAATAAATAGTCTATGTGCAATAGATGTCATTGCTTGCTTCTCGATGAGTAGTTGGGCAATTTTCTGGTTGACAGCGCCAGAGATTTGGTGGTTTTTCTTGACAAGGGGCGTTTCTGCGACCGCCATTTGTCCCTTACATACTGGGCATTTAGGAGCTGTGTAATCCAAGTGACCATGGGGTTCTAGGTGCGTTCCCCTATCATATTCCTCAGCGAAAACAATATTTTGGTCTTTTATTCCGAGAAAATTTGTGATAAGATTTCGTTGTTCCATATGAGTCTTTCTAAAATGATGGTTTGGTTGCTTTTCATTATAGGTCATATGGGACTTTTTTTCTACACTCAAAACATACTAAGATTAGTAGTGAGGAAATCTCCGACGGGAGAGAGTAGTCACTACTTTTTCGTTGTGTTAAAGTAGAGGTGTCTTGTGAAGTCGTGGGGCTTTTTGACGCTGGACGTCGTACTCAAAACTGGCAA
>NZ_JBFRYH010000121.1:0-1234 GCF_040984445.1 Streptococcus handemini | reverse complement strand
TAACCCGAAGGTCGTAGGTTCAAATCCTGCTCCCGCAATTTGATTGTGGATTTGGCTCGGTAGCTCAGTTGGTAGAGCAATGGATTGAAGCTCCATGTGTCGGCGGTTCGATTCCGTCTCGCGCCATTAATTTAATATTTTGGAAGGGTAGCGAAGAGGCTAAACGCGGCGGACTGTAAATCCGCTCCTTCGGGTTCGGGGGTTCGAATCCCTCCCCTTCCATACCTTTACGGGCATAGTTTAAAGGTAGAACTAAGGTCTCCAAAACCTTCAGTGTGGGTTCAATTCCTACTGCCCGTGTTATATTATGGCGGGTGTGGTGAAGTGGTTAACACATCAGATTGTGGCTCTGACATTCGTGGGTTCGATTCCCATCACTCGCCTATTTTATTATTGGGGTATAGCCAAGCGGTAAGGCAAGGGACTTTGACTCCCTCATGCGTTGGTTCGAATCCAGCTACCCCAGTTATCAGATATTAGCCGGCGTGGCGGAATTGGCAGACGCGCTGGACTCAAAATCCAGTGTCCGCAAGGACGTGCCGGTTCGACCCCGGCCGCCGGTATAGTTGGTATGACAAGGTTTTTAAGACCTTGTCTCTTTCTTTATTTGGATGGATATCGGCTCTTTGTCAACTGTAGTGGGTAGATGAAAAGCTAACACCTAGAGAGAACGACATTCGTTTTCTCTTTTTTGATGTTTAAGGGTAACCGCTCCATAACGGAGTATATTGAAAAGTTCCAAAGTCGCTTTGACTCTGGAACTTTTTCCTATCTACAGTTGTTTTGAATACTTTCCGCCCATGGTAAATAAGCCTCCAGTACCTCCTTTTTAGCGAGCGTCTCCTCGTTAGGTAGATTGTCTAGAAGATAGGTCATCTATTTCTCTGAATCAAGGCCGTGTCGCTTAGCTGTTTCCAAAAGACTAAGAATGATAGCTGTCGCCTTGGCTCCCTCAAAGCTTTGTGAGAACAACCAATTTTTACGACCTATAACCAAAGTCTTCATAGCCCTCTCGGCTATGTTGTTAGACAGGACTAAGTTACCGTCCGAGAGAATGGTTCGGAAGGTGGTTTCATATTTAAGGCTATACTCTAAAGCAATCCCCAATATCCTTTAGAAAGGTCTTAAATACCGTCTGGAAAATAGGGTCAACTGAAGCAATTTCCTGTTTGATGAGGTGAAAGAAATGGTCTGAGTTTTTCTCTTGGAAATGGAATAAGAGAAGTTGATAGAG
>NZ_JBFRYH010000120.1:0-1285 GCF_040984445.1 Streptococcus handemini | reverse complement strand
AATAAGCAAACAATTTCTAACTTTTCTTCTACTGATTTTGGACTTCTTTTGGACATGTGAAAACTCCCCTTATAGTGTCTAGTGAATTTTGGTTTTTTCACTGTCTACTATATGGGGAGTATATCAGATTTCTCTGAGCGGGTTTGTCTATTAGGCCAAGGTACCCCAAAGTGAGATACGCTTGCCAGTTTCATCTGTTTGACCAATGGCCATATAGTTGCGCTTGCCGGACTGACCGATATAAGAAATCCAGCGGTAGCCATTTGCCGAGCCTTTACTATCGTAGCGGACAGAATCACCCAGCTGATAGACATGCACGATCTCACCGCTGAGATTTATCGTAGTTCTCAAATTCAAACGTACTATCGACCTTAGCCAAAATCCTGTCAAACAAATGTATCTGACTATCGATGTATTTTTCCTGCGCTTCGCTAATTCGTCTTGTATCTGCCATCATGCCCCCTCCTTAACATGCTTTCTATGCAACAACCGCATCAATTTGAAATACTGCACCTTGTCGCCAAGAACATCCACAACTGCCTCTCGTTCTCTTGCGCTAGCCCTATGCCACGCCAACTCACATTCTTTTCTCAGTCTGTTACTAAGCATACTTCACACCGTACTTTCTATTTGCTTTTGGCTTCTGCGCTTCAAACTGAATCGGTGTCCAGCTCGCTAGCGACTGACGAATCTGTGCAACTCGCACAGCTTCCGCCTCTGCGACCGCCTCCATTCGTGCCCGCTCCAATTCCCGCTCACGAATCAACTGCAATTCACGCTCTTTACGCTCTTGCTCTAACTTGTACTGGTCAACTATTGCCACACCCAGACAAATCATCAAGAACACCAGCATAAAGACTACGCCACCTAAAACATCACTCATATTTCACCTCGTGTAAATCTAATAAACTCTTGTAATAATCGACCTGCGCCCCTAGCTTTTCAGCCTCTGCCAAAGCCAACCGATGACCCAGTTTTTCTTTTTCAGCAATCTGCCAATATTCAATCGCTAAACTTCGCCACTGTTCAGTTTCATCAGGCAACCGCTCTACTTTCTTTTGGGTTGATAGACCCAAATACTGTTTCAATTTTTCAAACATCAATTTTAATATCTCCTCTCGCTAAATCGCTGCCAATTTGCGTTGTACCACTCCCGTAGCTAAATTTCAAGTTCAAGTTAGCCAGTCTGTAAAAATTCTCTAGGAGATTTGTAACCCAATATCTTCTTTGGATAGTTGTTAATCCAGTTTTCAATAAATGCGACTTGTTGTTGCGTCGCATTTTT
>NZ_JBFRYH010000119.1:0-1308 GCF_040984445.1 Streptococcus handemini | reverse complement strand
CGTTTACCCTAATTGTTGTGGCATCGATGTGCATAAAACCTTTATCGTAGCGGTTATTGCCATCACCGACAATCAAGGAATCACTAGCTATCATCGTAAACGTTTCTCAACCTTTACAAATGGCTTAGTTCAGCTACGAGATTGGTTGGAATACTATTCCTGCTTTGATGTCTGTATGGAATCTACTGGGAAATACTGGATTCCCATCTTCAATATCCTAGAAAGCTCCTGCAACATTTGCTTGGCACATCCCAAGTATGTGAAGGCTATCAGAGGCAAGAAGACCGACAAGAAAGATGCACAGTGGATTGCCGACCTCTTCAAGCACGACCTCGTCGCTTCCAGCTTTACTCCTCCTCTTAAAATCAGACAGCTTCGTGACCTCTTTCGCTATCGCATGAAGTTAACTCAACTTCAAGTCAGCGAGAAAAATCGTTACCAGAACTGCCTCACTTGGTCTAACCTCCAGATTGCAAGTGTCGTTTCCGATGTCTTCGGAAAAAGTGCTCAAGCTATTATCAAGAGTATCCTTGACAATCCAGAGGAAAAACCTAACATAGAGCAGTTAGTTCACAAGAGAATGAGGGATAAAGTTCAAGACTTGGAAATCGCTATGGACGGCAACTTAACTCCTGAACAAGCTGAGAAAATCAGAGTTATCAAAGCCCACTACGACGCACTTACTATCTGTAAAGAGGACTTAGAACAGATGATAGGTGAACTTGGTCGAGAATACCAAGAACAAGTCAAACTCATCCAAACGGTCCCTGGATTTAAAGAGCAACTTTCTGCCCTACGTCTGATTTCTGAAATTGGTGTCGATATGACCGTCTTTGATACTGCTGGTAAACTCTGTTCTTGGGCGGGATTAGTTCCTGCTAACAACGAAAGTGCGGGGAAGAAATATTCAACTCGCATTTCTAAAGGTGGAAAATATCTTAAACCCTTTCTCGTCCAAATCGCGAACGCTGTTGTCAAGTCTGATAAACACCCAGAGTTTCGAAACAAATATCTCAAGCTCAAGAAACGTCGTGGGCACAGAAAAGCAATTATCGCTATCTGCCGCAGACTGCTAGTAGCTATATACCAAGTCCTTCTCAAGAAAGAAAACTACAACCCAATCTTGCAAGGCTTAACCGAAATCAGAAACCCTGACAAGACAATGTCTGTTCAAGATGCTATTCGATACGCACAACAACACGGTTTTAACGTCGTTTCATTTTAAAAATCAGGTTTCAAGACCTCTTTTTAGTATGCCCAAAATTTGGGTAAACAATAGCTCAATTAACTTTGACTTTTTTCAAACTT
>NZ_JBFRYH010000118.1:0-1440 GCF_040984445.1 Streptococcus handemini | reverse complement strand
GTCGCTCTTTTATGGTAAAATGTGAGTAGCTCATAGGTTCCCTCGTGTTCTGTTGGTGTCGTTACTTACAGTTTACACGAAAGAAACCCTATGAGTTTTTTTGTTGCACTATATTTTACAATTTGTCTCACAAAAAAATGCGAGACTTGGAGTCTAGAAAGCCATTTTTGTCAAAGAATCGAGGCTCTTTACTCCCTGCCTGCTAATTTTTTATCAAGTTGCTCAATCAATCCGCTCATGTTGTGGATTTGCTTTTCTAATTGCTCAATCATTTTCTTGCGTTCAGCTATTTCGTTTTGTAAGACATGACGGTTTTCAAGCCATTGCTCTCTAGTGCCACACATGGTGTCATGGACTTCTTTCATTCGTTGAATGACTTTGATCGAGAGGCCTAGCTCTCGCAGTTGGAGAATATTTTCAAGTTCCTGACAATCTTGCTCACTCCAGCTATATTGACCTTCTTGGATGGTTGGTGCGAGCAATCCTTTCTTGATATAAAATCGAAGCGTGTCTCGACTTACCTTGTAGGTTTGGGTGATGTGTCCAGTTTTCATTCATTTCCTTTCGAAGATGCTTGACAGGGTCTTAGTCCCTCATGGTGTAATAGTGAAAAAGGAGGAAAGATATGTTTCAGTTTTTGGTTTGTTTATATGTTACGTTACCATTTTGCGCTGCATTATTGCTGAAAGAGCGGGTATCGGTACTCTGGCGACTCTTATATGCTTTGCCAATGATGGTAGCTTTAGTAGCTTTGCTAGGATTATTTATGCTGCCTTTTCATCAGAGTCTTGTACAGGGCTTATTAGTGGTTAGTATCTTACTGGCTTGGGGCATTCGTCCCTTGGCAGGGAAATGTGTTTTCGGCCAGATGCACCTATCTCACTTTTTTGTTCATGGTCTAATCAGTCTTTTCTTATTAGTAGGACTCTTCTTTTTCTAAAAATAACCGTTCAATGTAGCTTTTTTGCCGTGGGATGACGAGCTGGGTTTCTAAAAAGTCTGGAAGATCTGTTGGTGTTACCCAGATGAAATCAGTCGTTTCTCCTTCTTGGAGGATAATGCTGTCCTTCTTGCAGTCGACTTCTGCCCAATAGAGATCGAAGATACATTGGTGTTCATGCGCGACAAAGTGGTGATGATGAATGAGCTGAGTGGCTTCTTGCTGTCTCGCTTCATGAACAGGATGCTTCCGTCTTTGTGGGCAATGATACATTCGACGACTAGGTGATAAAGCCCTTTGGGAATAGCCTTGTCACGCTCTAAAATGACGTCTATCTTCTCGCAGTTTCTAAATAAGCATTCCAATATTCTGCCATGTTTATAATTCATTCCTTTCGTTTCACTCAAGGCACAACACTAAATGAAAATGTGTTGTGCTCTTTATTTTGCTCTATAATATAAAATGAGAAGGCCAATCACGACTACAAATCACGGGGAGGA
>NZ_JBFRYH010000117.1:0-1541 GCF_040984445.1 Streptococcus handemini | reverse complement strand
CGGTTGGATTTTGGAAAGAAAATGAGCATGCGTCGTAAGAAATATGTCCTTAGTCTATCCTTTGACCAGTATTTAAAACGATTACTTTAAATCAAAAAAGTGTTTGAGGTAGAAAAAAGCCGAAGACCGTTTCATGCGTTTGTCGTGGGAATAAAAGACCAAAATATCGTTTTCACTGAGGATTATAATATGGGAACCCACCTAGAACTCCATGGTCACTTGGATTACATGCCTCCTAAATGCCCAGTATGCAAGGGACAAATGGCAAAATATGACTTCCAGAAAGCCTCAAAAATCCCCTACCTAGAAACAGCTGGTTATCCACTCCTTATCCGCCTTAGAAAGCGTCGCTTCAAGTGTAAAGAATGCGGAAAAATGGTGGTCGCAGAAACGCCCCTTGTCAAGAAAAACCACCAAATCTCTCGCGCTGTCAACCAGAAAATTGCTCAGCTACTCATCGAGAATCAAGCAATGACACCTATTGCACATAGACTATTTATTTCAACATCATCATTCCTCAGAAAATGAAATGAGTTCAAGTTTGAAACGGATTGGAACAAACTGCCAGAAGTCATGTCTTGGGATGAGTATGCCTTTAAAAAGGGAAAAATGAACGTTATCGCTCAAGATTTCAATTCCCTAAATGTCATCGCCATTCTGGACGCAAGAACACAAGCAAGCATCCGAAACCACTTTCTACGCTATCCTAGACAGGTTAGAAATCGGGTCAACGTCATTACCATGGATATGTTTAGCCCCTACTACAAATTGGCTAAACAACTATTTCCTAATGCAAAAATTGTACTTGACCGCTTTCATATTGTACAACATGTTAGTCGCGCTATGAATCAATTCGACAGAAAATCTCAGGAATATCGGGCTTTGAAGCGCTACTGGAAAGTGATACAGCACGATAGTCGTAAACTAAGTGATAAACGATTCTACCGTCCTATGTTTCGGATGCATTTGACTAACAAGGAAATGCTAGAAAAACTCTTATCATTCTCAGAGGAACTACGACAGCACTATGAACTCTATCAACTTCTTTTATTCCATTTCCAAGAGAAAAACTCAGACCATTTCTTTCACCTCATCGAACAGGAAATTGCTTCAGTTGACCCTATTTCCAGACGGTATTTAAGACCTTTCTAAAGGATAAGGACAAGATTTTAAATGCATTGGAATTGCCTTATTCTAACGCCAAATTGGAAGCTACTAATAATCTCATCAAAGTCATCAAACGAAATGCTTTTGGATACAGGAACTTTGAAAACTTTAAAAAACGGAATTTGATTGCCTTAAACATCAAAAAAGAGAAAACGAATGTCGTTCTCTCTAGATGTTAGCTTTTCATCTACCCACTACAGTCGATAATGACCCGGAAAACAAAAAACAGACTTCAAAAGACTGTTACAATCGGGAAGACAGGATTCGAACCTGCGACCCCTTGGTCCCAAACCAAGTACTCTACCAAGCTGAGCTACTTCCCGTATGACCTACTGTAAAAATAAATCTCCCCTAACGAAACCCATTAAGCGAGC
>NZ_JBFRYH010000116.1:0-1654 GCF_040984445.1 Streptococcus handemini | reverse complement strand
TGGACAAATTGAAGTCCGTGATTATTGGGTTTCATATGATGTGAAATGGTTATCTGAACGCCATCCTAAATGGCACAAGTTACGTGGCATTGGCATGACGAAGAATACGTTGGATAAAGATGGTGAGCTAATAGAGGAAGTCCGTTATTTTATCATTAGCTTTAAGAAGCCTATAGAAACATTTGCTCAGTGCGTTCGGGGGCAGTGGTCGATTGAGAGTCTACATTGGTTGTTAGATGTGGTTTATCGTGAAGACCACAATCAAACATTGGCTAAACGAGCAGCCTTTAATCTCAATGTTATAAGAAAGATGTGTCTATATTTTTTAAAAGTCATTCAATTTCCGAAGAGCGATTTAAGTTATCGCCGAAAACAACGGTATATTTCTGTCCATTTAGATGATTATTTATCACAATTATTTGGAAAGTAGGTTAAGTATCATGATTATCAAACTTATCTCTCAATTCAAAAATGACTTTGGGACACAAAAACATCTCGAGAAGGTTTTCATGCGTTTGTCGTGACCTTAGAGAAGTTATCCTTGACAGTCCGTCAAGAATTCGTTACGCTATAGTAGGAAATAAATGAGAAAGTACCGTATATGATGTCAATAAGACGAATGAGTCAGATAGTGATTTTATCAGCTTTATCCATTGCTCTCCGCTTTGCATTTGCTAGTTTTCCAAATATCAAACCAATTTCAGCTATTTTTTTAGTCCTCCTTTGCGTTTGGCCATTGAGCGATAGCTTGTGGGTAATGGCCTTGACGATGTTGGGAAGTAGCCTCTTATTTGGTTTTGGACTAGTTGTTTTTTGGCAAATACTGAGTTTTGCATTAGTGATGCTAATATGGTATGTATTGCTTGTTCCTCTTATTCGTAGGAATCGGATACCACTAGCTTTTCAAAGTCTATTTTCTGGACTGATTCTATTTCTCTATGGCTTTTCGATTAGTCTGCCGATTGCTTGGCAATACGGGACTAATCCGATTGTCTATTGGTTAAATGGTTTGTCGTTTGACGTCTTACATAGTGTTTCAACTGTCTTATTTTATCCAATAATTTATTCTATATTTAGGAGATATTACCCTTATGAAAAAAATCATGCTTAGTGTCTTGTCTGTAATTGCGGGTCTATTTTTGGTTGCCTGCCAGTCCCAGACAAAACCCTCAGATTCAGAACAAAAATATACGGCGACGTTGAAAGTCACCTTCTCAGATGATAAAGTAGTCGAAGACAAAGTATCATTTGAAAAAGATGATACAGTCATGGACATACTAGAAGAATATCATAAAATAGAAGAACAAGAAGGTCTAGTGATCTCTATTGACGGTGTCACACAAGATATTACTAAAAATACATACTGGATGTATGATGTAAATGGTGAGTTAGCTCCGAAAGGTGCAAAAGAAATGCATGTAACTGATGGAGATACAATTGCATTTTACCTACAAACATTTAAATGATAAGAGTAGAGGGTTTCATTTATTGTGAAGCTCTTGATTTTATTCTATTTTCCCTTCGGATGCTAAATTTCAAGTTCAAGTTAGCCAGTCTGTAAAAATTCTCTAGGAGATTTGTAACCCAATATCTTCTTTGGATAGTTGTTAATCCAGTTTTCAATAAATGCGACTTGTTGTTGCGTCGCATTTTT
>NZ_JBFRYH010000115.1:0-1687 GCF_040984445.1 Streptococcus handemini | reverse complement strand
TGGATGCCTAAGGATGGCGATAGCACGCTAGAAGGACAAGCCTTGCCAGTGAAAGCTGGTTACACAGCGACTACTGCAACGAAAAATGGAGCAGTCGTGACACCTCAATCAACGACAGAAGCAGTGATCGTTAATGAAACTGCGACAGACATCACGGAAGTGGTTATCTACAGTCCGGATGCCAAAGCACCACAGCTTGCCGTGATTAAGTATGAGGATGAAGCGGGCAATCTTGTACCTAGCTCAGCACTTGATGGAGAAAGTCCAGTCGACACAAGGGTAGGTAGCGAAGGTGGAGATATCAACTACTCTACAGCGTCTAAGATTGAGAAGTTGAAAAAACACGGATATGAACTTGTGACGGATGGCTTCACAACAGCGGATGGTCGTAAATTTGACAATACCCCAGATGAGCCAGGTAAGGATCCAAGTCAGGTATTTAAAGTAACCGTTCGACCACAGATGTCAACTGTCACACCAGATCCAAACAATCCAAGTAACCCGACACCGAAAGATCCGAACAATCCAGACAATCCAAGAACACCAGTTGTACCAGGACAACCAATTGATCCGAATAATCCAGACGGACCAAAATGGCCAAATCCAGGACAACCAATTGATCCGAACAATCCAGATGGACCAAAATGGCCAGAGGATAAAGGGGTATCAGAGAAAGACTTGATTAAGAAAGTCACACGTACGATCAACTATGTCTACGAAGATGGAAGTGAAGCAGCTGAAACTCGGACAGAAACCGTAACCTTCACTCGTACAGCAACGGTAAACCATGCGACAGGTGAGGTAACGTACAGTGCTTGGACAGTCAGCGATAAGGTTGATGCGGATAAGAATCATGACGGCAAGTGGAACGAGGAAGCTTCCCCAGTGATTACAGGCTACGTGACCGATACAGCTGTTGTAGCGGAAGAAACACCAAGTGTTGAGACAGCGGATAAGACAGTGACAGTTACCTACAAGAAACTAGGAAACTGGATACCTAAGATTCCAGATGGGGCAACACCAGTCGATCCGACACCAACAGATGGTAAAGATCCAAAAGAACCAATTCCGTATCCAAACGATCCGAAGGATCCAACGAAGCCTGAAACACCAACGAAAGACACTCCAACACCAATTCCGTATGTACCTGGCTACACGCCAGAAGATCCAAATGGAAATCCGTTGAAACCGGTCGATCCGAACAATCCAGAAAAAGGATATATCCCACCAGTTCCAACGAACCCAACGGAAGACATTGAGATTTCGTATGCGAAGGATGACCAAACTGCTCTCATCAAGTATGTAGATGAGCAAGGTAAACCACTCGCTGATTCAGTTACAGTCCCTGGTAAAACAGGTGATGAGATTAACCATTCGACGCAACCAGCAATTGACCGATTGAAGAGAGAAGGTTATGAGCTTGTTCGTGATGGCTTCACAACAGCAACAGCAGAAGAACGCAAATTTGATGGTACAGCAGATGAGCCAGGTAAGGATCCAAGTCAGGTATTTACAGTTGTCTTCAAACCAGTTGTAAAACCAGTTACACCTAGCGATCCAAAACCAGTTCCAGGAAAACCAGTTGATCCGAACGATCCAAACTCTCCGGTATGGCCAAAATCAGTTGAGAATCTTGAATTGACGAAGACCATCACGCGTACGATTACTTATGTGGACAATGCAGGGA
>NZ_JBFRYH010000114.1:0-1759 GCF_040984445.1 Streptococcus handemini | reverse complement strand
ACTTTGGGAGTCTATGGAAACGAGAAAATCAATCATTGTAGTCACCTCTATCTCTAGTTTACTACTTTGATTGATTTTGTCACTATGTATGTCGTTTTCTGAAAACTATCTTTTCTTCATGCGTTTGTCGTGGGTAAAAAATACATTCTACACATAATAAAAAGCATGCACGTTCTTGCTGCCACCTGCTTTCTTTAGGAAAGACGAGGCGGCAAGACAAAAAGAAACCCCAGCTAGGCTGAGGTTCTTTCTGTCTGTCTATAATTGTTATTTCTGGGAACGTAATCGAATTAAGCTTCGATTTCTGTAACCATACCTGAACCAACAGTACGTCCACCTTCACGGATAGAGAAAGTAGTACCTTGTTCAACGGCGATTGGGTGGATCAATTCAACGTCGATTGTTACGTTATCACCAGGCATTACCATTTCAGTACCTGCTGGCAATTTGATTGAACCAGTTACGTCAGTTGTACGGAAGTAGAACTGTGGACGGTAGTTGTCGAAGAATGGAGTGTGACGTCCACCCTCTTCTTTAGTAAGGATGTAAACTTCACCTTTGAATTTAGTGTGTGGGTTGATTGAACCTGGTTTCGCAATAACTTGTCCACGTTCGATTTCATCACGTTGTACACCACGAAGAAGAACACCAACGTTATCTCCTGCAAGACCTTCGTCCAATTGTTTACGGAACATTTCAACACCAGTAACAACTGCTTTAGAAGTTTCTTCTTTGATACCAACGATTTCGATTTCATCGTTGACACGAACAGTACCACGGTCGATACGTCCTGAAGCAACAGTACCACGTCCAGTGATTGAGAATACGTCCTCGACTGGAAGAAGCAATGGTTTGTCAGTATCGCGTTCTGGTTCTGGAATGTACTCATCAACAGTGTTCATCAAGTCCATGATGATATCTTCAAATGCTGAATCACCTTCAAGAGCTTTAAGAGCTGAACCTTGGATAACTGGAAGGTCATCACCTGGGAAATCGTATTCTGAAAGAAGGTCACGGATTTCCATTTCAACCAACTCAAGCAATTCTTCGTCGTCAACCAAGTCAACTTTGTTCATGAAGACGATCAAGTGTTTAACACCAACCTGACGAGAAAGAAGGATGTGCTCACGAGTTTGTGGCATTGGTCCATCAGTTGAAGCTACTACAAGGATAGCTCCGTCCATTTGAGCCGCACCAGTGATCATGTTTTTAACGTAGTCCGCGTGTCCTGGAGCGTCGATGTGCGCATAGTGACGTTTTTCAGTTTCGTACTCAACGTGTGCAGTGTTGATAGTGATTCCGCGTTCGCGCTCTTCTGGAGCAGCATCGATAGAAGCGTAATCTTTTGGTTGGTTAACTGATGAAGGCAAGCGACGTGCCAATACAGTTGTGATAGCTGCTGTCAATGTAGTTTTACCGTGGTCAACGTGTCCAATTGTACCAATGTTAACGTGTGGTTTACTACGATCGTATTTTTCTTTTGCCATTTTGGTAAAAGCCTCCAATAAAATATATTTTATAGATAGACAGTAGGCAATACAGTCTAACTTTACCTTACTATTCTATCAAATTGTAGCAGAAATGCAAGTATTTTCTATCTTTTTTACAATTTATTCCACATCGAGCTGATAATCGAAAGTTCTAAAATGAAGTTAGCCAGTCAAGGGTATTAAAAAACATCTCAGAGAGATATAATTGTAATCACCACAACAACAATTAGAAAGACTCTGAGATGCAACACTATTATACACCAAAAAGA
>NZ_JBFRYH010000113.1:0-2440 GCF_040984445.1 Streptococcus handemini | reverse complement strand
CCTTAATGATGTTTGATAAACACGCCAACTTAAAATATAAATTTGGGAACCGCCATTTTTGGGCAGAGGGATATTACGTGAGTACGGTTGGTCTCAATGAAGCCACCATAAAGAAATATATCCAAGAGTAAACAAATAATCTGGGAGATTGTTTGTTGCATGATATTGCACTAGACAAGCTGAGTGTGAAAGAGTATGAAGATCCCTTTAGGGATAATGGTAAGTAGTACAACTGCCTCTTTGAGAGGCCAGTGACGAGTCAAGAGCAGTGAGGCTTGAACAAAGTGAAAGCCAGCGTCTTTAGGCGCTGGCTGGTGATGTGGGCTTATAGCCCCGGTTCAAACCACCCGTTAGACGGGTGGTCATGATTATTATGGCTTCAAGCCAGTTTTTTCTCGAAGAGAAAAACAAGAAAACCACCAGCTATGCTGGTGGCTGATAAGGCTTTGAGCTTCCATTTTTTTCCTGTTATAATCTAATTGTTCAGATTAGATAAAGGGGGAGTAAAATAGTCCAGTGGACTATTTTAGCAATGGCTAAAACCAGTTACAGTTTATCACATACTAAATGGATGTGCAAATATCATATAGTTTTCACACCGAAGTACCGCAGAAAATCCATTTACTACCAAAATAGACAGGACCTAATAGATATTTTTCGTCATCTATGTCAATACAAAGGTGTGGAAATCATTGAGGGGCACATGATGCCAGATCATGTTCATATGCTTGTCTTGATACCACCGAAACTTTCGATTTCCGATTTTATGGGATATTTGAAAAGTAAAAGTGCTCTAATGATATTTGATAAACATGCTAATTTAAAATAGAAGTATGGAAATCGAAAGTTTTGGGCTAGAGGCTACTATGTTAGTACCGTTGGACTGAATGAAAAGACAGTAGCGAAATATATTCGCGAACAGGAGAAAAATGACATTGCACTTGATAAGTTGAGTGTCAAAGAGTATGAAGATCCATTTTCAGATGGCAGTTTTAGAACAAGATAAAAGCCCGTTGTTACGGGCATTAGTCAAGTAATTATAGCACTAACCTGAACGAAGTTCAGCAAACGTCTTTAGACGTTGCTAGATGGAAACGGCTTATAGCCGGTGTACAAGCCCCCCGTTTTCACAGGTGGTTATGACTCTTCAACAAGGTGGTCAATGTAATTCAAGACAAAGTAGTTCCTAAACTCACTAATTAGTGATAAAATATAATCATAATACAAAAAGGAGAAAAATATGGTTGAATTAGGCATTTCTACATTTGGAGAGACTACGTTACTTGAAAAGACAGGTCAGATGGTGAGTCATGCAGAACGAATTCGTAATTTAGTGGAAGAAATTGAATTGGCAGATCAAGTGGAACTTGATGTATACGCAATTGGTGAGCATCACAGAGAAGATTTTGCGGTTTCCGCGCCAGAAATTGTACTAGCTGCAGGAGCGGTCAACACCAAGCATATTCGCTTATCTAGTGCAGTGACGGTCTTGTCGTCTATTGATTCTGTTCGAGTTTACCAGCAGTATGCGACGATCGATGCCTTGTCCAATGGTCGTGCAGAAATCATGGCAGGACGAGGTTCCTTTATTGAATCCTTTCCTCTATTTGGTTATGATTTGAAAGACTATGAAGAGTTATTCGATGAAAAGTTGGATATGCTACTTGCTATCAAAAATGATATTCATCTCAATTGGACAGGACGTCATACGCAAACTGTAGCGAATCGACCAGTCTATCCACGAGCTGTTCAAGAAGATTTCCCAATCAAAATTGCGACAGGAGGTAGTCCGGAGTCTACGCAGAAAATCGCAACGCTTGGGTTACCAATTGTCTATGCTATTATTGGAGGGGATCCTCGATATTTCAAATCTTTAGTGGAAATGTATCGAAAAATTGGTCGGTTAAAAGGACATGATGAAAGGAAGATGACAGTTGGGGCTCATTCGTGGGGATGGATTGCAGAAGATAAGGAAAAGGCAGAGCGGGACTACTTTTATCCGACAAAGCAGTTGGTAGATGCGATCAGTAAAGATCGACCGCTCTGGAAAGAATTGACCTATGATGCTTATTTGAAGAATATCGGTGAAGATGGTGCGATGTTTGTCGGTGATCCTGATACAGTAGCAAATAAGATGATTCGAGTGATTGAAGACCTGGGACTGGATAGTTTTATGCTCCATCTTCCTGTGGGATCTATACCACATGAGGATACATTGAAGGCTATTCGTCTTTATGGTGAGCAGGTTGCACCAAAAGTTCACGCTTATTTTGCCGCTAAAGGAAAGTAGCTGTTGAATAATAAAAGTTTCAACACGCCAAACGCATGAAGAAAAGATAGTTTTCAGAAAACGACATACATAGTGACAAAATCAATCAAAGTAGTAAACTAGAGATAGAGGTGACTACAATGATTGATTTTCTCGTTTCCATAGACTCCC
>NZ_JBFRYH010000112.1:0-2544 GCF_040984445.1 Streptococcus handemini | reverse complement strand
ACTTGACCGTAGGAAATCCCTAAATCTGTCGCATAGGCGGAGACAATATGTAAGGCTTTCTGGTGTTGGCTGGCATTACCTCTAATTGTCTTTCCGTCAATGGCTATCAGGCGTTTCGAAAAACGAGTAAAATGTTTAGCTGATACCTCTGCCTCTTCAAGAAGAGCAGACCACATCTGTGTCACTTCTACTAGAACTTGAGGATCTAGAGTCGCAAAAACTCGTTGCAGCGTATCGTGAGACGGAATCCCATTTTCTAACTCCAACACGGTTCGCAAGGAAGACTCATAGGCAGTCCCAAACTCCTCAATTTCATCCCAATATTCTGCACCTGATAGACGCGCAAAGAAAATAAGCAAGACAATATCTGACAATGTGTGCTTAATTTTCCAGGATTCTCTATCATCACGGACACCTATCAAGAAATCCAGTCTCTCATTCATAACAAAATCCTCCACTATCTCTAGTATAGCAAAGGATTCGAACTTAGTTTATGAAACTGTTATCTGAAAACGAGACTTTCTTCATGCGTTTGTCGTGCTTATTTATTTAGCAAGAAAAAATGTGGATTGGCAGGTATGAGAATCCCTAAGACAAGTAGGACAAGAAAGAGAGTAAGTCCACCTGCTGTTCCGTTAACAGTAAAGGAATACCAGTAAGCAGACATGCCTTCAGGAGCATAACTAGCCCAAAAAATGACACCAGCGATGTAGTGAATCACGTAGCGAACAAAGACAGCAAGACTAGCAGCTAGAAAGGCTCGTACGAGTGCTTTTGGATACTCTTTTGTTTTTAATGCTGTTTGGAAACGAGGTGCTAGATAGCCAGCTAGTCCCATTGAGACAAAGGCAAGAATGTATTCCAAAAAGACTTGAGAGAAGGAAAGATAGTAGACCTTACCAAGTACAAAGTGGAGCAATCCCCAAATGAGACCAGCTAAGAGCCCGTATTTTGCGCCTCTACGTAGGGAGAAGAGGATAAGTGGAATAGCCCCAAAGGAAGGATTGAACCAGCCGATAAAGTCAGGGATAAAGGATAGGACCATAGCAAGAGCAGCAAAGAGGGCTACTTCAACAAGGGCATTGAGATTTTTGGACATAAAGAAAGACTCCTTTTATTCACAAAAGGAGTCTTGGTCTTTGATAATACGAGTGAAAACCAAGTATGTTTCAAACACAATCCCTACGCTAGTGTTAACTAGATCAGGTTCGAGGATTTCGCAAATGCGATCTCAGCCGAAGCACTCCTTTGTGATAGTTATTCAATTAACAATAGTATAACACATTACTGTGGATTTGTAAATAATTTTTGATAGACTTCGTTTGGTTCTTTTTGAGTAGTAATCAAATTCAAGTCCAAATGGTGGGCAAAGCCATTGAGTGACCCTACGGATGTGTACTGATGCAAGTCGTAGTTCAAATCAGTCACAGGAGCAGCGTTGTAGTAGCCTGAATTGACTCCATATGTTGGAATCCAAAGGGCGGTAAACTTATCGACAGAAATATTGTGCTCTGCCATGAAGTAGGTACCGATGTAGATACCGATGTTTTTAACGCCCAAGTCTTCTAATTCTTGACGAAAGGCTTCAACGCCAGTATTCATATCGTCCATTGTTTTATCTTCGACATCTAGCCAATAGTAGGTTGGATTGTATTTATAAGAAGCCTCGTAGAAAGACCTTGCTTCTTCTTTCATTGACTCGACACTATTTCCTGTGACATAGGCATAGACAGCTACTGGAATCCCACGTTCTTGAAATTCCTTGATGTGCGTTTTGTAGTGCTTGTCCAAACCATTTTTATCAGAGGCGTTATTATCCTTTCGTGTGTGAGATCCACTCTGCACTCGGATAATGGCACCCGAAATATTTGCAGAAAGGACGTCGTAATCAATATCGGATGGTCTTTGCCAGCCAGATACATCAATGATGGGCTTCATTTCTAGCGCATTTGTAATTTGTATAGGATTAGCGTGATAGGTCGGAGCTCTAGAGGAACTCGTAGTGCTCGTACTGGTCGTTACTTTTTTGGTTTGCTCCTGGCTAAATGCTCGCGTCACAAGAATCAGTCCTGTAAACAAGAGGAAGAAGACAGCAACAAATATAGGGTGTATTTTCTTTCTCATCCTCCCTATTTTAGCGTAAACTAGCTAAAAAATCAAAAAAATACACCTTAGAGCACGACAAACGCATGAAACGGTCTTCGGCTTTTTTCTACCTCAAACACTTTTTTGATTTAAAGTAATCGTTTTAAATACTGGTCAAAGGATAGACTAAGGACATATTTCTTACGACGCATGCTCATTTTCTTTCCAAAATCCAACCGTTTTAGGACAGCTAGGCAGAATTTGTCCATCACATTCAAATTAAACGCTAACTGCTTGTTCAAAGTTTTATTCGCATCTTCTCGAAAAACAATATCTAATAACCAATGCATACTCTCTATCTGCCAATGACCTCGTACATAGTCGCATAATTCCTTCGCACTAACCTGACTACTCAAGATAAAGTAGCGTGTTTCTTCACCCTCTTGACTACTCTTGGTC
>NZ_JBFRYH010000111.1:0-2622 GCF_040984445.1 Streptococcus handemini | reverse complement strand
GATGATTATTTACCACAATTATTTGGAAAGTAGGTTAAGTATCATGATTATCAAACTTATCTCTCAATTCAAAAATGACTTTGGGACACAAAAACATCTCGAGAAGGTTTTCATGCGTTTGTCGTGTTTTTGAGGGAAAACGCTTGACAAATAAATGATTAATCTATAAAATAATAGTGTAAGGATACTAGAATTTTAAGACTAGTAAGACTAGTAAGACTAGTAAGACTAGTAAGACTAGTAAGACTAGTAAGACTAGTAAGACTAGTAAGACTAGTAAGACTAGTAAGACTAGTAAGACTAGTAAGACTAGTAAGACTAGTAAGACTAGTATTTTTATATAATTTATTTTACTTTTAAAAGTAAAACGGAGGAAAACTATGAATAAAAAGAAACTCTTTTTAGCAGGGTTAGCTAGCGTAACTTTGCTAGGGGCAGCACAGGCAGCGTATACGATTTCTGTATCTGCACAAGGTACGAGTACGGCTACAGGTACAGCGGTATCAGAAGCAAACGCTACTATCCGAGTTACTGACAAAGAAGGTAAGCCAGCTTCAGGAGTAACTGTTAACCTATCCATGATAAGCGGTACAGGTCCTGTCCCAGTTAAGGCTGGCGTGACGAATGATAACGGTGTTGTAACATTCGACAAGCTTATTGCAGGTTTTAAATATAAAGCTGAAGCGGTGAGCAACGATCAGTATAAAGCGGGAAGTGGTGCAGAATTCGCAGCTATTGGTGGAGTTGCAACAGGAACTCCAGTCTCTCCTCTAATGGTTGAAAAAGTAGAAGCAGCACCAATGCCTAAGAATCACGAAGTCGGCAACGAAAAAGTAGTTCGTCCTGATTTAACCGAATTAGAAGGCTCATCACAAGTTGTTATCAGAGTTGCGGACAACGCGAATAATGGAGTTAAAGGTGCAGAAGTCAAGCTCTTTGTTCCAGGTGCTGATGTCGTTTATAAGACAGTTACAACAGATGAGTTTGGTAACGCAGTCTTCGCTGGAGTGATTCCAGGCGATTATACAGCAGCGGTTGCAAGCGTTCCAGCAGGCTATGAAGCAAACAACTTTGAATTGCCTGTAAAAGCTGTTGAACATGAAACAACATCAGACTTCATCACAGTTAATGCAGTTAGAAATAACTCAGTCGTTGCTGAAAACCTAGTTCGTCCTGATTTAACTGAATTAGAGGGCTCATCACAAGTTGTTGTCAAAGTCGTGGACAATGCACATGAGCCAGTTAAGGGTGCAACAGTGAAATTGTTTGTTCCAGGTATTGAAGCTACTTATAAGACAGTTACAACAGATGAGTTTGGTAACGCAGTCTTCGCCGGAGTGATTCCAGGTGAGTATGCAGCAGCGGTTGCAAGCGTTCCAGCAGGCTATGAAGCAAACAACTTTGAATTGCCTGTAAAAGCTGTTGAACATGAAACAACATCAGACTTCATCACAGTCAATAAAGTTAACGCAGAGTCACAAAGTACAACTACTACAAGCACAAGTACTTCATCAGCTCCAAGTAGCACTACTAAACCAAGTATGAGCACTACTAAACCAAGTATGAGCACTACTAAACCAAGTATGAGCACTACTAAACCAAGTATGAGCACTACTAAACCAAGTATGAGCACTTCAGTATCAAGCTCATCAGCAGTTGCTCCAGCAGCTAAGAAAGAAGAAGACAAGAAAGTATTGCCTAAGACAGGTGATGCAAGCTCACTTCTTACAGTTGTAGGAACAGTTCTTTCAGGCTTAGGATTCGCAGGAGTAGCGAAACGCCGTAGAAAATAATTCGCTTAGGTAATCACTATTATATTATCTTATATAGGGAATGCATATAAAGAAGAAGCTTAGATGGACAACCATCTGAGCTTTTTTGACTTAATAACGAGTATAGAAATACTGTAACCGCCCAATAACAAGGTATCTATCCCACCACTCCCTTCTCCAGTATACTGTTATAAAAACAAAACTGGAGGATTTTTTATGTTACATCCCCTCGTCCCATTGACTGTTCCCCAATCTCGACGCTTTGAGAAGAAGAGTAGGAATGATATTTTGATGAAAATTCGTCTCGACAAAGTGGAAGTCACATTCTCAACCAAGAGGTATTGGAAACAATCTTGGATAAGGTACAAGTCTATGACCATCCGACTCAGTGATTTAGGACAAGTTTACTTGGTTTGCGGGAAAACGGATATGAGACAAGGTATTGACTCGCTCGCTTATCTTGTTAAATGTCAATTTGAGTTAGATCCTTTTTCTGGACAAGTCTTTCGGTGGCCACAAAGACCGATTCAAAGCTCTTTACTGGGACGGGCAAGGCTTCTGGCTGCTTTATAAGCGATTTGAAAACGGCAAACTCAATTGGCCAAGTGATGAAAATGAAGTCAAAGCCCTCACTTGCGAGCAAGTAGACTGGATGATGAAAGGATTTTCCGCCTTTCCCAAAATAAATGCTTCAAAAAGCCATGATTTCTATTGAAATCATGGCTTTCTTTTCGGTATAATAAAGAAAACAGGAGGATGAGACTATGGAAGAGTTAGTAGCCATTATTAAACAACAAGCAGCTGTTAACCAACAGCTTACCAATGAACTTGCCCTCCTTCGTGAACAGGT
>NZ_JBFRYH010000110.1:0-2702 GCF_040984445.1 Streptococcus handemini | reverse complement strand
TCCTTTTTGGTGTATAATAGTTTTGCATCTCAGAATCTTTCTAATTGTTGTTGTGGTGATTACAATTATATCTCGCCGAGATGTTTTTTCATACCTTCAACTGGCTAATTTCATTTTAGAACTTTTAAGCACTCTCGAAATAGCTACTGTCTTGAAAATATTTTTTCTTAAATCCTTGATAAACTTGACAAATGGTAGAAAAAGTCCCCGTAATCTTCATGGTGGGTTTACCCACTACAGAAATTATAGAGCCAAAAAAGCCTGCCATTTTGGCAAGCTTTTTTTGATATTTTTTGGTAAAATAGAAAAAACAAATAGAAGAGGTTACATCATGGAGAAATTCCAAGTTATTGCACATCCACTTATTCAGCATAAATTATCTATCTTGCGCCGTACAGATACGCCTACTAAGGCTTTCCGTGAATTGGTGAATGAAATCGCTATGTTGATGGGATATGAAGTGCTACGTGATTTACCATTAGAAGATGTTGAAATTGAAACACCTATTACTAAGACAGTTCAAAAACAAATCGCTGGGAAAAAATTGGCGATTGTTCCAATTCTACGTGCTGGAATTGGGATGGTAGATGGTCTATTAAGTCTTGTACCAGCTGCCAAAGTTGGGCATATCGGCATGTACCGCGATGAAGAAACCTTGCAACCAGTTGAATACTTGGTCAAATTACCAGAAGATATTGACCAACGTCAGATTTTTGTTGTTGACCCAATGCTTGCAACAGGTGGTTCTGCGATTTTGGCGATTGACTCACTGAAAAAACGTGGCGCAACCAATATCAAATTTGTCTGCCTTGTCGCAGCGCCAGAAGGTGTTAAAGCCCTTCAAGCTGCTCATCCAGATGTGGACATCTTTACCGCAGCCCTAGATGAGAAATTAAATGAAAAAGGCTATATCGTTCCAGGTTTAGGAGATGCAGGCGACCGCCTGTTCGGTACAAAATAAGAAAGATAGGAGTGAGACTCAATTGTGATTTCATAGAAATCGCTTGGGCTCACTCTTTTTTATACTAGGAGTTTGTCTTTTTTTGATTTTCAAAATACGTACAGATGAGACTAGTTTGAGTTCTGTTTGGGAAGAACAGAACTTTTTGGTGCGTCAAGTTTTTTATTTGACCTTTTTTGACTATTTAAGTATAATAATCTCAAAATCAAAAAGGAGAATACTATGATTCCTGTAGTTATTGAACAAACCAGTCGTGGGGAACGCTCGTATGATATTTACTCACGTCTCTTAAAAGATCGTATTATCATGTTGACAGGCCCAGTTGAGGACAATATGGCAAACTCTGTCATTGCCCAGTTGCTTTTCCTTGATGCCCAAGATCCAAACAAGGATATTTACCTTTATGTCAACACTCCTGGAGGCTCTGTTTCAGCAGGATTAGCTATTGTAGATACGATGAACTTCATCAAGGCTGATGTACAAACAATTGTTATGGGGATGGCAGCTAGCATGGGGACCATCATTGCGTCAAGCGGTGCCAAGGGCAAACGCTTCATGTTGCCTCATGCAGAGTACATGATTCACCAACCAATGGGCGGTACAGGTGGTGGTACGCAGCAAACCGATATGGCGATTGCAGCTGAGCACCTATTAAAAACCCGTAACACACTAGAAAAAATTCTTGCGGATAACTCAGGAAAGAGTATCAAACAAATCCACAAAGACGCGGAACGTGATTACTGGATGAGTGCCAAAGAAACCCTTGACTATGGCTTTATTGACCAAATCATGGAAAATAATCAGTTAAAATAGGAAGTAAGACTGTCTCACATTGGAAATGACAAACTAGCTTGGCGAATTTGTCATTTTTTGTTTTAAGCTGTACAGCCATTCTAATACTCATTGAAATTCAAAAATAGCCAACTTATCCACCATTTATAACCATAAAAACTATAAAATGGGTGCATTGGCAAAGTTAGGATAGTACTTGTGTCAGGCTGAAAATCCAGTAAACCGAAGATGTTGAAACATAGGATACTTTTGCAGTAGTGGTATTATTCGTAGCGGTTATGCTGCTGCGAATAACGGAAGTTTTGAGACCTTAGGCTTAAAAATAAGCATTGCTTCAACAGTCTAGGGAACTGTTGAAGGTTGGAAATAAGGATTATGAAACAATCCTCAACTAGTAAGGAGGTTGCTTGCGCCTGCGCTATCTACTAAAGTATCGAAAAATGATAATTTTGATAGTAATAGATTATTAAAAGATTGTCAAAAACAGAATGAGTTCATCACTATCAAATGATTTATTTTTTGATATAATGGAAATAGAAGAAATGAAAGAGGAACAGCATGGCATTTGAAAAACAAGAACGAGTGAGTATCACGGTCTATTTACATTACAATCGCGATGCTAGAAAGTTAAACCAATACGGGGACATCATCTACCATTCTCGCCGATTGCGTTATTTATTGCTCTATGTCAATCAGGAAGATGTGGATAATCTGATGACCAGTTTGAAAAAAGAAAAGTTTGTTAAGAAGGTCCTCTCCTCTCATGTGAAGGAATTGGATACCAATTTTGTGGGAAGTTTATGGCGTCAAGAAGAAGAGAAAGCTAAATTTCAAGTTCAAGTTAGCCAGTCTGTAAAAATTCTCTAGGAGATTTGTAACCCAATATCTTCTTTGGATAGTTGTTAATCCAGTTTTCAATAAATGCGACTTGTTGTTGCGTCGCATTTTT
>NZ_JBFRYH010000109.1:0-2999 GCF_040984445.1 Streptococcus handemini | reverse complement strand
CCAGGTTTCTCTATCATCACGGACACCTATCAAGAAATCCAGTATCTCATTCATAACAAAATCCTCCACTATCTCTAGTATAGCAAAGGATTCGAACTTAGTTTATGAAACTGTTATCTGAAAACGAAACTTTCTTCATGCGTTTGTCGTGGAGAGGACTCCAGCCTGATGTCAAAGAAACCGACTTGTCCACTCCTTTACTTAATCTAGTTACTATCGGCCCCAAGGCTTAGCGCTCATAAACCATGGCTTGTGCTAAACTAGTACCATCTCCACCAAGTAGGTCTACTAATTTGTAAGCAAATGCCAGACTAGTTCCTGCCCCTCGGCTGGTGATGACATTTCCATCCACTACCACCGTCTCCACTACATACTGACCAGAAGCTATATCTGCTTCTTTACCAGGGTAACACGTATAGCGACGATTGCTCAGTAAGCCTGCCCTTTCTAAGACAATCGGTGCAGCGCAAATGGCTGCGACAAATTTCCCGTTTTTTTCGGCTACTTGTAGAGCTGCAATCAGTTCATCATGGTCACGCAGTTTGACTGAACCCGGCATCCCTCCTGGCAAAACCACCATATCGTAATCTGAAAAATCTCCTGTAAAAACCTTATCTGCTTGGACTTTTATGCCATGGGAACCTTCGATTTCTAAGTCTGTCAAACCTACCATGTCACATGCTATTGAGGCACGGCGCAAAACATCTACAGGGGTCAAGGCTTCTATTTCTTCAAAACCATTTGCTAACACAACTGCTACTTTTTTCATAAACACACCTATCTTTCTACACGTTTTATCGTAATTTTCTTCTCTGTTCGTGACTTATTCCGACGCTGTTCGTTTGACAATGTGTATTGATAACTCATAGACAGCATCAAACCAACACCGATGAGATTGGAAATGATGGATGAGCCACCTTGTGAAATAAAAGGTAGAGGAATCCCCGTCAATGGGAGAACTCCAATAGCTGCACCGATATTTTCAAAGACATGGAACAGCAACATCATAATATAACCGGTCGATACGTAGGTATAAAAACGATTATTGGACTGTAGAGTAATCCGCAACATACGATAAATCAGCAGCGTATAGAGGCCAATCAATGTAACTCCGCCAATAAAACCAAAATTCTCTCCAATTACCGTAAAAATCATGTCACTTTCCCGGACAGGGACCAAGAGATTAGTCTTGTTAAAGCCGATTCCTTTCAATCCACCACTCCCAATAGCAATTAAACTTTGCGCTTGTTGGTAAGTCGTGGATTTGGCATTTTTAAAGGGATCTAGCCAGGCCGCAATACGGTTGATTTTATAGGTATCCATTCCTATATTATATAAAAAGGTTGTTCCGCCAGGAGCAATAAACAAGAGTAAAAATCCGCCTATCAAGACTACTGCACCAATAAATGTAGGTAAGAGAATTTTCCACGAAACTCCTGAAATCAACACCATGCCACTAAAAATGGCAATAAAAACTAAAGAGGTTCCTAAATCTTTTTGAAAGTAGAGCAAACCTAGTACAGGAAGTGTCCATAAGACGAGGTAGGCAATCAGCTGAAAATCTTTTTGAACGTTTCGTATCGGGTATTTTTTCTGAAAGCTGACAATAGTACGAGCCGTCATGATAATGTAAGAAATCTTCATAAATTCAGACGGCTGAAAGAGGGTCACCCCACGGATTGTTACCCAGTTTTTTGCCCCTGTCGAGGCTACTAACTCAGGACTATAAAATACAATTGGAAGCACCATCAATCCTAAACCTAACAAGTACAACAAAGGTGTCATCTGCCATAAAAATTTGGTGCTGAAGAACATCACCAAAAACGCAAAACCAACTCCCACAAAAATCCACATAACCTGCTGTCCCACAATTGTCGCTACATTATTTGGGTAATCTTGGTTGACAGCTATATAAACAGCTACCAAACCAATCAGCAATAAAAAAAAGACAGGTAAAATCAAAGCATAGTCAATCCTGCTCTCTATCGAGCTTTTCTGATTCATCTTCATTCCTCAAACTTTCAATCCATTCGCTCTTCAAGTATAGCAGAAAATACGAAAATTTTGAACTAGGAAGATAGGAAATCTACAATAATATGACCCTACTATAGTTGAACAACTTGACGCCCCTCATACAACTACTATGTGCAGGATATTAAGACAAACTCTTTTTTTACTATTTCGAGTTTATTTCTGCTCTTCTGCTGCTTTTTCTATTTAAAATGGTCAAAGACCACGATAGTTTTATCATCATTAAAAAAACTATCCCAATTTTTAGAAGCGTAAGTTTTGTCCGTTACTTTTAGAAAAAGAAAAGCTATTCCCGATAATAGGAATAGCTTAATAGCAACATTCTTGAGTAATAAATGCGGTTGATTATTTGAGACCGTATTTTTTGTTGAAACGATCCACACGTCCATCTGCTTGCGTGAACTTTTGACGTCCTGTGTAGAATGGGTGTGAGTCTGATGAAATTTCCACACGAATCAATGGATATGTTTCACCTTCAAATTCGATAGTTTCTTTAGAGTTCTTTGTAGAACCGCTAAGGAACTTGTAGCCAGTAGTTGTGTCCATAAAGACAACCGTGCGATATTCTGGATGGATATCTTTTTTCATTTTAAAAATTCCTTTCTGCCATGGACTCTTTGTCGAGCCATAGATAATACCAATATAGTCTACCACATTTTACAATACTTGGCAACTATTTTTTTCTATTTTCTATTGAATCGAGGCACCTGAATCAGCATCCGTTTTGACCTTAGTTCCAAAATAACCTTCAGATGCTCCAGAATCTGTGTCCGTGGATAGATTATTCAGCAGTTGTCCCAAAAGCGACAACTCAATGATGGTATAATCCAATTCCTTCATGTTTATAATTCATTCCTTTCGTTTCACTCAAGGCACAACACTAAATGAAAATGTGTTGTGCTCTTTATTTTGCTCTATAATATAAAATGAGAAGGCCAATCACGACTACAAATCACGGGGAGGAGAGT
>NZ_JBFRYH010000108.1:0-3024 GCF_040984445.1 Streptococcus handemini | reverse complement strand
ATAACACAGGCTTTCAGAAAAAACAAGGTCTTTTTTTGTGCCTAAAAGTCAGTATTATCAAGGGTTTTACCCACTTTTGGGGTCGTTTTTTTGCGTGAGAGTTATTTCCTACTAGTATCAAGATAAGAAGAAACCCACTTCGTGGGTTTCTCAAAGGGGCTTTCAGCCCCTCCTAAACCCCTGATAAGTTCTTTGCTAGTTGCTCAATTTTGGCATAACTATCATACTTATTCCGTAATTTTTGCGTTTGTACAAAATTCTTCCGCCAGAGCCTTCTCAATTTCATTTTAGCTTCTGGTCTGTCACAAACCGCATTATATTCTTCGGCATCAAATGCCTTTGTAAATGTCCAACGTCCCAACAACGTCCGACAATCTACAACCTCAAATGTCTGTTCTCTGAGCTGTTTTACAACACGAGTAAACACTTGTGAAGTACCAACAATCTTTATCCGTTGTTTACGTTGTTGTGTAATCTCCGCAAGAAGTCCTTCCGGAAAAGTTTTCCAAGAAGCAGAATTATATTCATTCTGTATTTCATCAATCGCAAAAATGACACCATCAGTACCATTACGAAGTTCAAAAATTTGCTTCCAGCTAGTCATAGGAAAATCTTCATGAATATAACCAAAATTAGTGCAAATAATCACGTTAGGATACTGTTTTCTCATCCGTTCCAGATATTCAACCATCGCCATTGTTTTTCCAGCTCCTTGGCGACCACAATATAAAGTTAAACCATATTCTCGAAACTCTCGACGATTCTTAATGCGGCTAACTCCATCATGAATCAAATAACCCAGAAAGATGACTATTTTCTGATAAAAAGATTTTTTGGACAAAGTTTCAAAGCGTAGTCCCCCGCTTTTCTTAATATTTTTCATATTTCCTCCGAAAAAGCGCTGCTGCTTGCGTGCAAGCATGCAGACGCTTTTTTTCTCGTCTATATTTTAATTTATAAAGGGAATGCGGTGGACTATCCAATTGATAACCTTAACCGCAAATAAAGTCACATAAAATCCAGAAATGATTCCAAGACAAATGAAAAAATCTGATACCGGTATAATAGCTGAGGCATTATAAAGATAGTCATAAATACTTGCTATACTTTCTGAAATATTACTGAAAAATGTAATAACAGGAAACAAACTGATTAACCATTCCAAAGCACTGATACACATATCTACAAGTCCTTGTATCATATCAATCCTCCGCAACTTTATAAAATCTTCTAAAGAAAAATAAACCAGTCATTAAGTAAAAAAATGCACTCATAAATCTCTTTAAAATAGGACTATATCTCATCACCATAGATCCTTGAACAATCACAACTTGACCAACATTTGGAATAAAAACAGTTAAATCATCAAAATTTCTTTCATTCCCTTTTTGCTTCTAACTTTGGCTTTCTCAGCATCTTATATATTTATTTCACGTTTTCTTGACAATAAGTAACCTGGGACTAAACTTAATAAATCGTCTGTTGGTTGGTCTAATGCCCCACCAACACGATTTCTAGTTTAATCTGTCCCAGCTTATTGTGCAAGAAACTTTCGCGACATAAAACGTTCTCTACTTTTTGTGTTATAATACTACTGCTGTCGGAAAACCGATTGCGACTTTTAGTCGTGAGAGGAGGTGATAGTCTTGAGTTACTTCTACGAGCTCTTACTCAACGTTATGGCGAATGTTGTTGCATACTTCATTTGCAAATGGCTAGACGATGAGGACAATTAGAGATAGCTAGCCTAAAATCACCCGTTAATCTGTAAAGAACGTCAAAAAAGCCCTTGGAACACTTCGACATATTCCAGGGGCTTTGGTGTAGCTTGAGCTACTTCTACGTTCTCTTTATTATACCTTTTCAGAAACTTTTTCGCAAATTATTTAATAAAATAATTCTGTTTCGTTGCGTTCCAAATCGCAACGATTTTTGTTCCCGATGATAAATCGTCTTTTTCATCTGCTGTATGCACTAAATCGCCATTTTCCGCATCATCTAGGGCTAGTTTTTTCTTGATTTCTTTAAATATACCGCCATAACCTAATTGGCGCTTGCGATACAAGCCGTTATATAAATCATCAACAACTTGGGCATTCTCCATACTCAATTCAAAGGGTTTCGTAGGGTATTTTGCGGTTTCCAAAATTGCCCCTTTTAATCCTTTTCCTTGTTCTTTAACCGCTCGAATATCAACCAACGGGATATAATCAACCTTGAGTGATTGCGCCCACATCTGCCCCCAGTCTTCTTGTTTAATATAATCGTTTTTTGATTGAAAATAAGCTGGTCTAACCATCATTAAGACATGGATATGAGGGTGATAGGTATTTTCTAGCTCATTATGAGTTACTTCAACCGAACGAAGATAGCCCAATAAATTTTTCTTAACCTTTGCCCGTCTAAATAATCGGTCAAATGATTGTGTTAAACTTGAAATCGTCTCATTGAGTTCTGATCCTGGAACATTTTTAACAGTTAACGTCAAAAAGAGAAAGCGACCTTTTGGATGTTGGGTCATCGCTTCATCAACTATTCTTGAAGTTTGATAAGAATACTTCATAGACCGCCTCCAGTTACACATTGGACACAATTTATTTTTACAAAAATAAGTTTGATACAATTTCAATTTCCCATCTGGTTGCCGAATAAATTTTAATACATCACCACAAGAACCTACTCGCTCAACCAAACTATCTTTATAATTCAATTCTTGAAAAATATCGGCTAACTTCAAACTCAAAATCTTACGACCTCGCCAATTCCTATCTTTCCCTTTTTTATTTTTATCGACAAGTATTTGCCCTTGATTTTGTACCTCTTCCATGCTATAATAATCCTATCTAGATATAAAATACAAAAAGTCCTTGTATCTACAATAAGCCTTTCTAATAATTTTTTATTGAACAACTAAATTATAACACAGGCTTTCAGAAAAAACAAGGTCTTTTTTTGTGCCTAAAAGTCAGTATTATCAAGGGTTTTACCCACTTTTGGGGTCGTTTTTTTGCGTGAGAGTTATTT
>NZ_JBFRYH010000107.1:0-3277 GCF_040984445.1 Streptococcus handemini | reverse complement strand
AAAAATGCGACGCAACAACAAGTCGCATTTATTGAAAACTGGATTAACAACTATCCAAAGAAGATATTGGGTTACAAATCTCCTAGAGAATTTTTACAGACTGGCTAACTTGAACTTGAAATTTAGCATGCTAGTAGGATACATAAAATTATCAGAAAATTTAATATTTTGCTTTACATCTTCCCTAAAAAGTCTATAATAAGAATATAAAACCTGTATTCACAGCTCAGCAACACTATTCAGGACTTATTTTTCGCTACTCATCGGTGCCTTTTTTCAAAATACAGTCAGTATTCTTTCAAAAAAAAACACCATAATTATCGAAAAATAATACTCTATAAAAATCAAAATCTGACTAGCTTCCACAATTGAGAATTGTGGAAGGCTGGAAATAGAACGAGCGCAGCTCGCCCCATGCAATTGAGAATTGTGGAAGGCTGGAAATAGAACGAGCGCAGCTCGTCTCCACTGACCACTAGTTCGGACTAATGTTAGCTGAGGGAGTGGGACAAAAATCGTGATTTCGTAGAAATCGATTTTGTAGTCCCACCCCCGCAAGGTTGACTAGGTTTGTAGAATGTTGATTTATCAACATTTTACAAACCAGAAAACTACTGCGCCAAACTGTTAACTCTACAAAAAATATGGGGTCAGGGACTTTTGTCCCAGCCTCTTATTTCCAACCTTCAACAGTCCACCGGACTGTTAAAGCAAGGTGAGTTAACGACGTCAGACTTTGATTTTTGACGAGTAGAAGCTCCCGATTAGAATGACTTCGCTTATAAATACAGGTTCTAGTTTTTGGAGGTTATGGAGTATGAAGAAGAGTTTTATCCACCAGCAAGAAGAAATTTCCTTTGTCAAAAATACCTTTACCCAATATTTAAAGGACAAATTGGAAATTGTAGAAGTACAAGGACCGATTTTAAGTCGTGTCGGTGATGGGATGCAGGACAATCTTTCAGGGGTTGAAAATGCGGTGACCGTCCATGTCAAGTTAATCCCTAATGCGACCTATGAGGTTGTCCATTCCTTGGCGAAATGGAAACGCCATACCTTGGCTCGTTTTGGATTTAATGAAGGAGAAGGTCTTTTTGTCCATATGAAAGCCCTTCGTCCAGATGAAGATTCACTTGATCCGATTCACTCGGTTTATGTAGACCAGTGGGACTGGGAGAAAGTCATTCCAAACGGTAGGCGCAACCTAGCTTATTTGAAAGAAACCGTTGAACTGATTTACAAGGCTATTCGGTTGACTGAATTAGCTGTTGAAGCTCGCTATGATATTGAAGCGGTGTTGCCTAAGCAAATTACCTTTATTCACTCGGAAGAATTGGCAGAGCGCTATCCAGATTTGACACCAAAAGAGCGGGAAAATGCCATTGCAAAAGAGTATGGCGCTGTTTTCCTCATCGGGATTGGTGGTGAATTACCAGACGGAAAACCGCATGATGGACGAGCTCCTGACTACGATGACTGGACAACGCCGTCTGAAAATGGCTACAAGGGCTTAAATGGAGACATCCTTGTGTGGAATGAGCAGTTGCAATCCGCCTTTGAATTATCTTCTATGGGGATTCGGGTGGATGAAGAAGCCCTCAAGCGCCAGGTAGCCATCACGGGTGATGAAGATCGACTGGAATTTGAATGGCATAAGGCACTTTTAAATGGCCTCTTCCCACTTTCAATCGGCGGCGGAATTGGTCAATCACGCCTTGCTATGTTCTTGCTCCGCAAAAAACACATCGGTGAAGTCCAATCCAGTGTCTGGCCACAAGACGTCCGTGATACCTTTGAGAATATATTGTAAAAAAAGAACTGGGAATCAGTTCTTTTTTATGTATTAGGAAACGCTTACTTATTTGCCGACAAAGGATGCAAAAATCTCTACTACCAAATCATGTTATGAAGCTTTATAATGAATGTATAGAAAGAGAGGGGAGAGGGTGAAGGAAAGAACAATTGCACTAATTAATTTGTTATTGCTTTCAAAACTACCAGTCCAAATGGATCAATTACAAAAGGATTTGCAAGTGAGCGCTCGAACGATTCGTAACGATATTGCTAGTTTGAATGAATTTCTAGAAAAATATCATCTTCCCAAAGTTCAATCTATAAGGAGTAAAGGATTCCAATTAGAGTTATCTGAACAAGAAGAAAAGATATTTAGAAGTTATCTTCGAGATGAAGAAATGGAAGATTATTTGACACGGGAAGAACGTATTGTAGATATTTTATTAGATATTGCTTTAAGTGTCGACCCCGTATTTCTGTATCGAAAAGAAGAAGAGTACCGTGTTTCAAAGTCGACGATTGATGAAGATATGCGACAGTTGAGACAACGCTTGATTTCCTATCATGTGCAAATTGTTAGTCTTCCTAAAATCGGTTTGGTCTTAGAGGGGAAAGAGTCTACGATTCGAACCATGTTATATGCTTTCATTAGCTCAGCCCTTGCGAGAGATAAGGAACGATTTGAATTAAGTCGTCCAGATATTATTGAGCGTTACATAGAACCAGAGCGTATTCAAATGCTTGATAATCTGTTTGAGAATACTATTTATTCGATTGGAGATCAACTTCATCGGCTTCATTTTAACCTATTTACTTGTATTTGGATGGGCAGAATCATGAAAGGCCAGTTAGTTGAAGCGACAGAAGTTCCGACTGAATCTGTAAAGGATATTCGAGGTATTAAAGAGTATTTACATCGTATTTGTACATATTATTCCTTAATACCTACTGTTACGGAGTTAGATTATATTTATGCGATGTTACAATCGTTTCATGTGAAGGAAGAATATAGTCCGATTAATTGGTTGCAACTACAAATGTTAACACTCCAATTAATCCATTTTGTTACCGAACGGACGGGAGTTCCATTTTCAAAGAAAGAAAATTCTCTCCAAGAGTCTCTCTACAGACACTTGATTAGTATGGTTTCACGAATAGAGAACAATATTCAGTTGACAAATCCATTAACGGATAAGATTCGGCAAAGTTATGGCGTTATTTATGAAGCGGTTCAAGTATTTTCAACTGACCTAGCGAAACAACTAGGAAAAACGATATTAGAAGATGAAATTGCTTTTCTTGCCATTCATTTTTCAGCAGCACTAAGTGAAATGAATCAAGAAAACCAATACTGGTTGAACGGCTCCCTGTCAAGTAGACAGTCAAATAATAAAAGATACTAAGCAACCTGATTCCTGAATTCCCAAGGAGTCAGGTTGTTTAATTTTGTTTGATAACGTTGTGTATTGTAAAACTGGATATA
>NZ_JBFRYH010000106.1:0-3358 GCF_040984445.1 Streptococcus handemini | reverse complement strand
ACTTGACCGTAGGAAATCCCTAAATCTGTCGCATAGGCGGAGACAATATGTAAGGCTTTCTGGTGTTGGCTGGCATTACCTCTAATTGTCTTTCCGTCAATGGCTATCAGGCGTTTCGAAAAACGAGTAAAATGTTTAGCTGATACCTCTGCCTCTTCAAGAAGAGCAGACCACATCTGTGTCACTTCTACTAGAACTTGAGGATCTAGAGTCGCAAAAACTCGTTGCAGCGTATCGTGAGACGGAATCCCATTTTCTAACTCCAACACGGTTCGCAAGGAAGACTCATAGGCAGTCCCAAACTCCTCAATTTCATCCCAATATTCTGCACCTGATAGACGCGCAAAGAAAATAAGCAAGACAATATCTGACAATGTGTGCTTAATTTTCCAGGATTCTCTATCATCACGGACACCTATCAAGAAATCCAGTCTCTCATTCATAACAAAATCCTCCACTATCTCTAGTATAGCAAAGGATTCGAACTTAGTTTATGAAACTGTTATCTGAAAACGAGACTTTCTTCATGCGTTTGTCGTGTTGTGTCTGTATCCTATCTAGCAAATCCTTGTTGAAAATGGTATAATTGGTGTATGATGAGCTTAAAAGATAAAATAACAGTTTTTCCTGGTGTGGGTGAGAAGTCGGCTGCAAAATTCCAACAGCTAGGATTGGAGACGGTAGAAGACGTACTGTGTTATTATCCTTTTCGCTATGATGATTTTGCTGTGCGGTCAGTTTTGGAACTGGTGGATGGGGAAAAGGCTTTGATTTCTGGTATCGTGATGACGCCTCCTACTGTACAATACTATGGTTTTAAGCGTAATAAGCTGCGTTTTTCACTGAAACAAGGCGAGGTAGTTGTTGCGGTCTCCTTTTTTAATCAACCGTATTTAGCTGATCGAATTGAAGTTGGGCAAGAGCTAGCTGTCTGGGGGAAATGGGAAAAGGCAAAGGTATCCGTAACAGGTATGAAGTTGGTTGCACAGCGTGAAGATGAATTACAGCCGATTTACCATGTTACTCAGGGAGTTTCGCAGGCTAGTATTGTCAAATTAGTGAAGGCAGCATTTGATAAGGGCTATGATCAGTTATTGATGGAGAATCTTCCAATCTCTCTTTTAGAACGTTATCGTTTAGTAGAACGAAAACAGGCAGTAAGAGCCATGCATTTTCCAAAAGATATAGCAGAATACAAGCAGGCTTTGCGTCGTATAAAATTTGAGGAGCTGTTTTACTTTCAACTGCGTTTGCAACAGCTAAAGGTAGCAAATAAGGTCATGGTAGATGGAGTTTCGATTGCCTATAATCCTCTTGAAGTAGAAGAAAAAATAGCTTCCTTACCCTTTAACTTAACAGAAGCTCAAGAAAAAGTATTACATGAGATTCTAAGGGATATGCAGTCTACTGGGCATATGAATCGTCTTTTACAGGGGGATGTTGGCTCCGGAAAAACAGTTGTCGCAGCTTTAGCTATGTATGCTGCCTATACAGCTGGTATGCAGGCAGCAATGATGGTTCCGACTGAAATTTTGGCGGAACAGCACTTTGAGAGTTTGACGCAATTATTTCCAGATTTGTCGATTGCACTATTAACAGGTGGTATGCGAGTAGCACCACGTAGAGCAGCGTTAGCAGCGATTGAGTCAGGACAAGTGGATATGATTGTAGGGACACATGCCTTGATTCAGGAGGGGGTCAATTATCATCGTCTAGGTCTTGTCGTAACAGACGAGCAGCACCGATTTGGGGTGAAGCAACGACGTTTATTTCGTGAAAAAGGAGCGAATCCAGATGTGCTGATGATGACGGCAACACCGATTCCCAGAACGCTTGCGATTACGTCTTTTGGAGATATGGATGTATCAATTATCAATCAGCTTCCTGCAGGGCGCAAGCCAATTGTAACTCGATGGGTAAAGCATGAGCAATTTCCTGTTGTACTGGACTGGTTGGAAAAAGAATTACTCAAGGGAGCACAGGTGTATGTGATTTCGCCTCTTATTGAAGAATCAGAAGCACTGGATTTGAAAAATGCGATTGCCTTGAGAGAGGAATTGGCTGCTCATTTTAAGGAAAATGCGAGTGTTGGTTTACTGCATGGTCAGATGAAAAATGATGAGAAAGAAGCCATTATGCAGGCCTTTAAAGCAGGCCAGACTGATATTCTAGTTTCCACAACGGTCATCGAAGTGGGAGTCAATGTGCCAAATGCGACGGTTATGGTCATTATGGATGCAGACCGATTTGGATTAAGCCAACTACACCAATTACGAGGTCGAGTTGGTCGGGGTGAAAAGCAATCGTATGCAATCTTAGTTGCTAATCCCAAAACGGATTCAGGGAAGGATCGTATGCGGATTATGACAGAAACGACAGATGGTTTTGTCTTAGCAGAAGAAGATTTAAAAATGCGCGGATCAGGTGAAATTTTTGGAACGCGTCAATCGGGATTACCAGAGTTTCAAGTAGCGAACATCATAGAAGATTATGCGATTTTAGAGGAGGCAAGGCATGTAGCCGCACAGATTGTCTCAGAACCAGAATGGCAAAATCAGCCAGAATGGCAGGTTTTATTGCCATACTTAGCAAAGGAAGGACGATTGGATTAAAAAATTCTGATTCTATATTAACTGTAGATTCCTGAGATTGGATAAGATATCCATGATGAGAGGCCTTCATCCATAAACTAATGAAAATAGAGAGAAAAAACTTACAATGGTTGATTTAATTGCTATTTTCATAATATCTCCTCTTTCTTTTTTAGTTTGTGCTCTGTTTAGTTCTCGTTTTGGTCGGTGGAGAACTGTACGAGTTTTTATTTTGATTTAATTGTAGTTAGCAATATATCTGCAGCTGCCGCGTTATGGCCGGAATCGTATGCTTTGATAGCAGTTCAGTTACTTGCAAGTTTCTTCTCCTTGGTCGCCCACGGCGTTTACATTCTTTTGAGTTAGAATTATTGCTTTTAGTATTGCTTATTTAGCCTTTTTTCAATATAATAACTGACATTTAGCGCGTATGTTAACTCTTTATCTTGATTAGGGAGTTCATTTTCAATATACGATATTGAACATCCTATAAACTTAAAAATCTGATTCTACTATAAAGAAAAGTGGCTCTATAATTTCTGTAGTGGGTAAACCCACCATGGATATTATGGAGCCTTTTTCTACCATTTGTCAAGTTTATCAAGGATTTAAGAAAAAATATTTTCAAGACAGTAGCTATGCTAAATTTCAAGTTCAAGTTAGCCAGTCTGTAAAAATTCTCTAGGAGATTTGTAACCCAATATCTTCTTTGGATAGTTGTTAATCCAGTTTTCAATAAATGCGACTTGTTGTTGCGTCGCATTTTT
>NZ_JBFRYH010000105.1:0-3463 GCF_040984445.1 Streptococcus handemini | reverse complement strand
AAAAATGCGACGCAACAACAAGTCGCATTTATTGAAAACTGGATTAACAACTATCCAAAGAAGATATTGGGTTACAAATCTCCTAGAGAATTTTTACAGACTGGCTAACTTGAACTTGAAATTTAGCTTTAAGAATAGAAATCAAGAAAATCCTGAATTTTATCGCTCGTCTCCTATCGCAAATGTCCTACAAAATGGTATAATAGGAATATCATACAAAATTGGAGAGAAATAGCTATGACTTTTTACAATCATGGAGTGATTGAGCCTAAGTGGCAAAAATACTGGGCAGACCATCACACCTTCAAAACAGGTACAGATAAAGAGAAACCAAATTTTTATGCGCTTGACATGTTTCCGTATCCGAGTGGTGCGGGTCTTCACGTTGGGCACCCAGAAGGCTATACAGCCACAGATATTTTAAGCCGCTATAAGCGTGCCCAAGGCTACAATGTCCTTCACCCAATGGGTTGGGATGCTTTTGGTCTGCCTGCGGAGCAGTATGCCATGGATACAGGAAATGACCCGGCAGAATTTACTGCGCAAAATATTGCCAATTTCAAACGCCAAATCAATGCGCTCGGCTTTTCCTATGATTGGGACAGAGAAGTGAATACCACTGATCCAAATTATTATAAGTGGACCCAGTGGATTTTCACGAAATTGTACGAAAAAGGCTTGGCTTATGAGGCTGAAGTGCCTGTCAACTGGGTGGAAGAACTTGGAACGGCTATTGCTAACGAAGAAGTTTTGCCAGACGGAACGTCTGAGCGAGGCGGTTATCCAGTAGTTAGAAAGCCAATGCGCCAATGGATGCTAAAAATTACAGCCTATGCAGAGCGCCTTTTGACCGACTTAGAAGATTTGGACTGGCCAGAGTCCATCAAAGATATGCAACGCAACTGGATTGGAAAATCAACAGGAGCAAACGTAACCTTTACCATTAAAGGTACGGATAAAACCTTTACTGTCTTTACCACACGTCCGGATACCCTTTTTGGTGCAACTTTTGCAGTCCTTGCACCTGAGCACGAATTGGTGGATGTGATTACGACGGCTGAACAAGCTACAGTCGTTGCAGACTACAAACACCAAGCAAGTCTCAAATCAGACCTTGCTCGAACCGATCTTGCCAAGGAAAAAACAGGTGTCTGGACAGGTGCCTATGCGATTAACCCTGTCAATGGTCAAGAAATTCCGATTTGGATTGCGGACTATGTGCTAGCGAGCTATGGGACAGGCGCGGTGATGGCGGTGCCTGCGCATGACGGTCGCGACTGGGAATTTGCCAAAACCTTTGATTTGCCGATTGTAGCAGTCATCGAAGGTGGTGATGTCACAGAAGCTGCCTATACAGAAGACGGTCTTCATATCAATTCTGACTTCCTAAACGGCTTGAACAAGGCAGATGCGATTGAAAAAATCGTTTCATGGCTAGAAGAAGCAGGTGTTGGTGAGGAAAAGGTGACCTATCGCTTGCGGGACTGGCTCTTTAGCCGTCAGCGTTACTGGGGGGAACCCATTCCAATTATTCATTGGGAAGATGGAACTTCAACAGCTGTTCCAGAAAGTGACTTGCCACTTGTCTTGCCAAAAACAAGCGATATTAAACCGTCTGGGACAGGAGAAAGTCCGCTAGCTAACTTGACAGATTGGCTTGAAGTGACCCGTGGAGACGGTGTCAAAGGTCGCCGTGAGACCAATACCATGCCGCAATGGGCAGGCTCAAGCTGGTACTATCTCCGCTACATCGATCCGCACAATACCGAAAAACTGGCAGATGAAGACTTACTCAAGGCTTGGTTGCCAGTGGACATCTACATCGGGGGTGCAGAGCATGCGGTGCTTCACCTCCTCTACGCACGTTTTTGGCATAAGTTCCTTTATGATCTTGGTGTTGTACCAACCAAGGAGCCGTTCCAAAAGCTCTTTAACCAAGGGATGATTTTAGGAACAAGCTATCGGGATGGTCGTGGAGCTCTTGTGGCGACTGATAAGGTGGAAAAACGGGATGGTTCCTTCTTTAACATTGAAACAGGAGAAGAACTGGAACAAGCCCCTGCCAAGATGTCGAAATCTCTCAAAAACGTTGTCAATCCAGATGATGTAGTGGCCCAATATGGTGCAGATACCCTTCGTGTCTATGAAATGTTTATGGGGCCGCTTGATGCTTCGATTGCTTGGAGTGAAGAAGGCTTGGAAGGTAGCCGTAAATTCCTTGACCGTGTCTATCGCTTGCTAACTTCAAAAGATATTGTGGCAGAAAATAATGGTAACTTGGACAAGGTTTACCATGAAACGGTGAAAGCTGTGACTGAGCAGATTGAAACGCTCAAGTTCAATACAGCCATTGCCCAGCTCATGATTTTTGTCAACAGTGCGAATAAAGAAGAAACACTTTATGTGGAGTATGCGAAAGGCTTTGTTCAGTTAATCGCTCCATTTGCACCACACTTGGCAGAAGAACTGTGGCAAATCGTAACTGGCTCAAGTGAGGGTATTTCCTACGTGCCGTGGCCAGCTTATGACGAATCTTTCCTAGTTGAAGACGAGATTGAGATCGTTGTCCAAATCAAGGGCAAGGTTCGTGCCAAATTGGTCGTTGCCAAAGACCTTTCTCGTGAGGACTTGGAAGCTGCAGCTCTTGCGGATGAAAAAGTCCAAGCAGAGATTGCAGGTAAAGACATTGTCAAAGTCATTGCTGTACCAAACAAACTGGTCAATATCGTTGTGAAATAAACAAATCATCGAGTCTGGGACAAACCACGATGAGGGCGTAGCACTCACCCACAAACATATGAAAACTCGCCTAAGCGGTCTCTTGGAATAGCTAAACGAAGTCGCCCATACTTGGTATCAAACTGCCGTTCGTAGTAACCATTTCGGCTATTACCAGTGTGATGACCGTCGTAACTATGAGCGGTATAGCCTAAGAAAGAAGTTAATTCATTGGCTAGAAGCTGATTGATTGCCTCTTCTAGCTGTTTGCGGAAGAACTCATCTAACTGAAAACCCACGACAAACGCATGAAGAAAGTTTCGTTTTCAGATAACAGTTTCATAAACTAAGTTCGAATCCTTTGCTATACTAGAGATAGTGGAGGATTTTGTTATGAATGAGATACTGGATTTCTTGATAGGTGTCCGTGATGATAGAGAATCCTGGAAAATTAAGCACACATTGTCAGATATTGTCTTGCTTATTTTCTTTGCGCGTCTATCAGGTGCAGAATATTGGGATGAAATTGAGGAGTTTGGGACTGCCTATGAGTCTTCCTTGCGAACCGTGTTGGAGTTAGAAAATGGGATTCCGTCTCACGATACGCTGCAACGAGTTTTTGCGACTCTAGATCCTCAAGTTCTAGTAGAAGTGACACAGATGTGGTCTGCTCTTCTTGAAGAGGCAGAGGTATCAGCTAAACATTTTACTCGTTTTTCGAAACGCCTGATAGCCATTGACGGAA
>NZ_JBFRYH010000104.1:0-3487 GCF_040984445.1 Streptococcus handemini | reverse complement strand
AGATGATTATTTACCACAATTATTTGGAAAGTAGGTTAAGTATCATGATTATCAAACTTATCTCTCAATTCAAAAATGACTTTGGGACACAAAAACATCTCGAGAAGGTTTTCATGCGTTTGTCGTGAAAGAGTTGGTTTGAGTAGTTGCAAAATCTTAAAAAACATGGTAGAATAGCAAAGATGGAGGGCTTTATGGCACTGAAAAAAGCAAGCCTAGCGTGTGCAGTCTGTGGATCGCGAAATTATTCAATCAAACTCTCAAGCAATCCTAAGCCGACACGATTAGAAGTGAATAAATATTGTAAACATTGTGGTCGATACACCGTCCACAAAGAGACCAGATAGGAGTTTGTTGTGAAATTTTTAAAAGATATTATGCGTATTTTAAAAGATACGACTTGGCCAACGAGAAAGCAAAGTTGGAAAGATTTTGTATCTGTTGTACAGTATACAGCGTTTTTTGTGGTAATCATTTATCTCTTTGACCTTGTGCTGTCAAAAGGATTGATTAGCCTCATCAATCTTTTCTAGAAAATACTTGCAAGACAAAAATGGCCATGCTATAATGAAGAAAAGGGAAAGCCTTCGGGCTTTTTTATTATGAAAGGAAGCGAGCTATGTTAGATAGTTTTGATAAAGGCTGGTTTGTACTTCAAACCTATTCAGGATATGAGAATAAGGTCAAAGAAAACCTTCTTCAACGGGCGCATACCTATAATATGCTTGAAAATATCCTTCGTGTGGAAATCCCTACTCAGACCGTCCAAGTTGAAAAAAATGGTGAAATCAAAGAAGTAGAAGAAAACCGTTTCCCAGGATACGTCTTGGTCGAAATGGTCATGACTGATGAAGCTTGGTTTGTCGTGCGGAATACACCAAACGTTACAGGATTCGTCGGATCACACGGAAATCGTTCAAAACCAACGCCACTTTTGGAAGAAGAAATTCGTCAAATCCTCGTGTCTATGGGACAAACCGTTCAAGAATTTGACATTGATGTCAAGGTGGGCGATACGGTTCGGATTATCGACGGAGCCTTTACGGACTATACGGGAAAAATTACTGAAATTGACAACAATAAGGTAAAAATGGTCATTTCCATGTTTGGAAATGACACCATTGCTGAAGTGAATTTGAGCCAAATTGCGGAATTATAATGAATGGGGAGTGGGACAAAAATCGTGATTTCGTAGAAATCGATTTTGTCAATTTCGCTTTCTCATTTCTAGGCTCAAGTATTAACAGTCCACTGGACTGTTAATACCCGCGCAAGGTTGACTAGGTTTGTAGAATGTTGATTTATCAAGATTTGATAAACCAGACAACTACTGTGCTGAACTGTTAAATCTACAAAAATAATGAGGTCGAGGACTTTTGTCCCACTCCCTTTTGTACTTTTTAACGAAAGATAGACAATATCGGTCTGGAGACTGATTTCATTTGGGCAAAAAGAAGTTATGCTATATTCAATCCTAAATATTTTTCATAATCTCCTTAAAACACTAGCAAATTCGCTAGTGTTTTTGTTATACTGAAACTATGAATGATATCAAAAAGATCCAAGAAATGGAAAAAATCCTCAATCAAGCAGAGACAGTGTTGACAAATTTGGAACAGTCTGTAGAAGTGTTTGAACAGTTTCAATCTAGCTTAGCTAGCTTGTTTGCTTATTATGAAAGCAAGGAGTGGTTGCATCACTATCAAATGGATGAGGCAAGACAATTTCCAAAAAATCTGGCGCGCGGAGTCTTATCAGAAGATGCTGTCTATAATACCATAGTTCGTTATCATGAGCTGATGAAGAAGATGAGGAGGCTAGGGTACGAGGAAAATTCTTCTAAATAGAAAAAAGGGGAAAATCTACATCTTAAGACCGATGTGTTTTAACCCTGTTTAGTTTATATTATACTCAAATCCTAAAATTTTTCATAATCTCCGAAAATAACCAGCCGAAAGGTTGGTTATTTTTTGTCCAAAAGCATCAATGGTTTTCCTAATTAAAAATCAAAACATACTAAGATTAGTAGTGAGGAAATCTCCGACGGGAGAGAGTAGTCACTACTTTTTCGTTGTGTTAAAGTAGAGGTGTCTTGTGAAGTCGTGGGGCTTTTTGACGCTGGACGTCGTACTCAAAACTGGCAAGACACCTGTTTTAGGGAGAATGTTATCAAAGTATGTGGGATGCTAGACGTCGAGTATTGAAAATGACATCACTAAAACAAGGAATCAAACAAGATAAAGAGGTAATATCATGCGTACAGTATTTGGGATTGATCTCAGACACTATGAATCTGGGAACTTCTTAGCCAAAGAACATATCACCAAACGCGGGAACCCTTACGTGAGAAAGATTCTATTCAAGTGCATCCACAACATCGCTGCAGCTAGTCACACTAATCCCTGCCATATCGCAGATTTCTATGAGAAACGAAAAAGACAATCGCAGGTGACGTCAACTAAGCCACATACGATTGCCTCCATACATCGCCTCATCAGGACGATGTATTACCTCATAACGCATAACAAACTCTACGATTATACTTCAACCCAAAATCAGTAAAGTCGCCTATGCCCTATAATTCTAACACCTTGTTTTAAAAAATGCTAGTTCTGTACCTAAATTCTTTAAAGATAGCACAAAATAGCACAAACGCCTCCTCAAATGACTCTCTTGATACACTTTCACAAATATTTCTGAGTCAGAAACCGCATTATGCTTGACAAATGGTAGAAAAAAGCCCGATTTAATGGGCTTTTTGTTCGGTTAAATCCTGATAAATCAGGAATTGAAAGGCGGTAGACGGATTTGAACCGACGATCAAGCTTTTGCAGAGCCGTGCCTTACCACTTGGCTATACCGCCGTAACAAATAATATTCTACCGAAAAAAAGGCGATTGGTCAAGTGGTAAATGTGCTTGATTAGAATTTATTAGGAGCTAAAATACACGACAAACGCATGAAGAAAGTCTCGTTTTCAGATAACAGTTTCATAAACTAAGCTCGAATCCTTTGCTATACTAGAGATAGTGGAGGATTTTGTTATGAATGAGAGACTGGATTTCTTGATAGGTGTCCGTGATGATAGAGAATCCTGGAAAATTAAGCACACATTGTCAGATATTGTCTTGCTTATTTTCTTTGCGCGTCTATCAGGTGCAGAATATTGGGATGAAATTGAGGAGTTTGGGACTGCCTATGAGTCTTCCTTGCGAACCGTGTTGGAGTTAGAAAATGGGATTCCGTCTCACGATACGCTGCAACGAGTTTTTGCGACTCTAGATCCTCAAGTTCTAGTAGAAGTGACACAGATGTGGTCTGCTCTTCTTGAAGAGGCAGAGGTATCAGCTAAACATTTTACTCGTTTTTCGAAACGCCTGATAGCCATTGACGGAAAGACAATTAGAGGTAATGCCAGCCAACACCAGAAAGCCTTACATATTGTCTCCGCCTATGCGACAGATTTAGGGATTTCCTACGGTCAAGT
>NZ_JBFRYH010000103.1:0-3704 GCF_040984445.1 Streptococcus handemini | reverse complement strand
TTCTTTTTGGTGTATAATAGTGTTGCATCTCAGAGTCTTTCTAATTGTTGTTGTGGTGATTACAATTATATCTCTCTGAGATGTTTTTTAATACCCTTGACTGGCTAACTTCATTTTAGAACTTTCGGAGCGAAACTCAATTGTGATTTTGTAGCAATTGAGTCCGTTCCCCCTTGATTTCTAGCTTTCGAGTTTCTTTGCTTAGCTATAGCCGTTACTTGCCACGCTACAAGTATCTTATAACTATTGCGAAGAGTTTGGAACAGTTTCTGTCGTAGTTGGTTGGGCCTCACTGTTACCTGCTTCTGTCGTTTCGCTCGAACTTGTAGTGCTGTCACTCGTGCTGGTCTCAGAAGTTGTTGACGAGCTAGTTGTTGACGAACTTTCTGGTACGTAGTAGGTAGATGGTGTATATTTTGGTGTCGCACTTTCTAGATATAGATTGGAACCATACTGATAGAGCCCGCTTGGGATTTCCCAATCTTCTGCCGATTCGACTGGGTTCAGATAGGTCATCATATTACGATAGACATCTGTAGCAATTAAGATACCACTATCTAAGACAGGTGTTTGTCGATTATTATATCCGGTCCAAACAGCCATTGCATACTTGGTAGAATAGCCAACAAAATTTTCATCAGGCACGACCATTAAGCTATAATTAGAGGCCTCGTTGCTGTTGCGGATAGCTTGATATTCATCATCGGAATAGTTAGATGTTCCGGTTTTTCCAGCTTGTGGAACGCCGGAGATTGCTGCATTAGCCCCGTTTCCGAGGTATAATACACTTTTTAGGATATCTGTCATCATATAGGCTGTTTCTTTGGTCATAACCCGTTTTCCTTCGGGTGCATACTCAGTGACAGAGCCATCGCTGAAAACGATTTTGTTAACATACTGCGGCTTGTAGTAAGTTCCGCCATTTGCAAAAGCAGCATATGCTGCAGCCATCTTCTCACTACTTGCTCCGTATTTGGTACTGGCCTCTGTTGTATTGCTAGAGATGGCGTTTGAATAGAGGAGCTGTGGATAAGAGATACCGAGGCTTTCTAAAAACTTGGTCGCCTTATCCAGTCCAACGGCTTCAAGAGATTTAACGGCAGGGACATTCCGAGAGTACTGTAGGGCAGATTTGACCGTCATGGTTCCATAGTAACTACGGTCCCAGTTATTGACAGGTGTTGTCGAACCCGGGAAGTAGTATGGGGCGTCAACGATTGTATCTGCGGTTGAGGTAAATACCTGTTCTTCAAAAGCAGGGGCATAGTCCGTAATTGGCTTCATCGTCGAGCCAAAGTCACGGTTGGTTTCGACGGCTTGGTTGGTTCCAAAAGAAACATTAGCGGATTGATGGCGAGATCCTAACTGTGCAATCACACGGCCATTGTCTACATCAACGACTGTAGAGGCTACTTGAAAATCATCGTCTGGGTAATTGACGTAGAGATCTGAATTATAAATATCCCAGAGTTGCTGTTGTGCAGCAGCATCGACGTTGGTATAGACATCAAGACCAGTTGTCAGAAGATTATAGCCAGTTTTTGTCTCCACCTCTTCAATTACTTGCTTGAGATAGTTATCCATATAAGCTGGATAGGCAGAGGTACTGGTCAAAGGTTGTAATCCATCGGTAACAGGTGATAGAATCGCTGCTTCATACTGTTCTTGAGAGATATACTTTTTCTCGAGCATCTCCCCAAGAACGAGATCACGGCGATATTTTGCAGCCTCTGGCTGAGTATAGGGGTCATACTGATTTGGAGCTTGCGGCATACCCGCCAGCAAGGCTAGTTGCGGAAGAGATAAGTCTTTCAGATCCTTTCCGTAATACGACTTGGCAGCTGTTTTCATCCCGTAGTTTCCGTTTGCCATAAAGACTTTATTGACATAATAGGTTAGGATTTCTTGCTTGGTATTTCGACGTTCAAGTTGAAGGGCCAGCCAAGCTTCTTGGATTTTTCGCTTGATAGTACGATCGTTTGTTGATGTCGAGAAATAGGTCAGCTTGATAAACTGCTGATCAAGGGTTGATCCTCCCTGGAGGCGGCCGCCCCTTAAGTTATTGACCAAGGAACCTGCAATACGAATGATATCGACTCCACGATGTTTAAAGAAGCGCTGGTCTTCGATTGAAACAATTGCATTAACAAGATCGGTTGGAATTTCTGCAATTGTCGCATTTGAGCGCTTTTCGGAGCCTAAATCAGCAATCAAGTGATTGTCTTTATCATAAATCTTGCTAGAAACGGTAGCTGTCAATGCTTCCTCTGTCAGCTTAGGAGCTGTCGAGATGTAGTAGCCGACCAAGCAGGCAACTGCAATAAAAATAACGATAAAGGTCGCCAACGCAATGTTTGCGATCCATATCAATATTTTTTTAACGTTTATATTTTTCAAGAGTGTCACCACCTAATAAATTTTTTTCAACAATGTCTAAGTAGGGCAGGCTGGGATAGCCTCCCATCTCCAATTCAAATCCGTTCTCCCGTATATAATCAATGGGAATCGATTTTTTTCCATTTTCCTCATAATAGAAGTGGATGAGAGCAGGGGCAGGTAGCAGAAAGGTCTCCTTGAGTGTTGAAAAGTGAAGGAGCACAAAGCAAATTCCTTTTTGTTGCACGACGCGATTCATGTGTTCAATTTGATGGGCATGAAAGTTTTTCATCGGCATAGAGGTTTTGTGACGTGTTTCCTTAGCCTCAAAGTCGATATAGTAGCCGTTGTATACCCCTGAGTAGTCAGTAGTCGATGCCTGTCGAAAATAAGCCTCAACAATTTTTGCACGACTGCGTTTGGGGTAATCCACCTTTACGACTTGGACAGGAGTGGGTTTTTTGTGAATGACTGCCATGTTGTGTGCCAGATAGTAAGCGTTGCTGTCATTAATCGCTGCCTCAAAGGACATCCCCCGATTAGCGAAATTCACTGTCTCCTTGGAAGTATCATGCTTGGTTCTAATGATAGTGCGTTTTACCTGATGAGGATAATTGACCATAGAACTCCTTCTTGATAAAATAATATCAGTATATTATATCATAAAATAGGAAAAGAGTTCAAGTAATGCATATTAAAAGCCTATTAGTTGTGGGTTATCGCCATACAGACCTAGGAATTTTTTCAGAAAAAGATCCGAGATTGGCAATCATCAAAGAGGCTATTCGACAGGATTTTATTCGATTTCTTGAAGAAGGTGTGGAGTGGTTCATCTTTACAGGGAATTTAGGGTTCGAATATTGGTGTTTGGAAGTCGCAAAAGAGTTAAAAGAAGAAGGCTATTCGTGTCAACTAGCGACGCTTTTCTTGTTTGAAAATCATGGGGAGAACTGGAATGAAGTTAATCAAATCAAACTGGCCCAGTTCAAGTCAGTTGATTTTATTAAAATGGTCTATCCGCGCTATGAAAATCCTAGTCAGTTTCGTTATTATAATCAATTTCTTTTAGACAATACAGACGGTGCTTATATTTTTTACGATAGCGAAAATGAAACAAACTTGAAATATCTCTATCACGAGATGTTAAAAAAGGAAGAGTATAGTAAAAAAACGCTTACCTTTGAACGGTTAAATGAGGTAGGCTAAATTTCAAGTTCAAGTTAGCCAGTCTGTAAAAATTCTCTAGGAGATTTGTAACCCAATATCTTCTTTGGATAGTTGTTAATCCAGTTTTCAATAAATGCGACTTGTTGTTGCGTCGCATTTTT
>NZ_JBFRYH010000102.1:0-3928 GCF_040984445.1 Streptococcus handemini | reverse complement strand
TTCGATACGCACAACAACACGGTTTTAACGTCGTTTCATTTTAAAAATCAGGTTTCAAGACCTCTTTTTAGTATGCCCAAAATTTGGGTAAACAATAGCTCAATTAACTTTGACTTTTTTCAAACTTATCTCCTAAAAACCGAGCTAGATTCAAGTCCAGCTCGGTTTTATAATTCCTCCGCAATTTTATTGATTTTACGCAGTCGATGATTGAGTCCACTCTTTGTAATGGGCTTTGAGAGACTATTTGCTAACTGCTGAATCGAATAATCTGGATGATGAATCCGCAATTGAGCCACTTCTTGCAAATCAGACGGCAATTGGTCAAGGCCAATCGTTTCCATGATTTTAGAAATGTTGTTAATCGTCTTCATGCTAGCCGTCACGGTGCGGGCAATGTTAGCGGCTTCTGCGTTGATTGCCCGATTGAGGTCATTTCGTGTCTCGCGAAGAACTTTGACATTTTCAAATTCTGTCTTGGCTTCTTCTGCCCCAATAATCAAGAGAAAGTCCATGATATCTTCTGCTCGCTGTAAGTAGGTAATGCTACCTTTAGAGCGTTCGATGACTTTTCCGTCCAAGAGAAATTTTTGCAGAAGGTTGGCCAAGTCATGGGCATGATCTTCATAGATTGAAGCAATTTCTAGCTGGTATTTCCCTGTTTCTGGGTCTTTTACCGAACCACTGGCTAGGAAAGCTCCTCGTAGATAGGACTGACTCCAGCTATCATTTTCTAAAATTGCAGGCGCAATCCCTGTCTCTAAGCCAAAGAAACTATCTGCTAGGTAGAGATCATCTAAAATCGCATTGACTCCCTCCTCTAGAAATACCGTATAGACACGATTTTTTCGAAGATTAGTCTTTTGGTGATGACGAATTTCTGCCTTGACTTGGTAAAACTGATAGAGCATTTCATAGAGATGACGGGCGATTTTCGCATTCTCACTACTAATCGACAGGGTAAGCCCAGACGAAGCAAGCCCCAAACTGCCAGATAGCTTAATCATAGCTGCCAATTCACTCTTTTCTGGCTGTCCCTGACTGATAATTTCTTCTTTTACTTGCACACTGAAACTCATGATTTCACCTGCAAGATTTTCAAGAGTTCTTCGACCACTAAGTCCCCGTCATGAAAGGCTCCGCCATTTTCCAATCGTAAGAAATTTGAAGAAATGACACGCTGGGCTTGCGCCTGCAAACCTGTAAAGTCATGCTTGACCTGCACCAAGTATTCGTCAAACTGGTGGGTATTCATGTATTCTTTTGGAACCGGCTCGATATTAACCAAGACCGTATCAATAAAATTCTCACCCAAGTGCTTGTTCAGGACCCGCACATGGTCTGCATCGCTGAAAAATTCGGTTTCCCCCCGCTGGGTCATGATATTGCAGACGTAGGTCACATCGGCCTTGGTCTCTTTTAGGGCCTGACCGATTTCTGAAATCATCAGATTTGGCAAAATCGAGGTAAAAAGAGACCCCGGACCAAGAACGATCATATCGCTTTCGAGAATGCTTTCAACCACCTTCCGACTGGCAGTCGGCTCATCTTGATTGTAGGAATTGGTCACATAAACATGGTCGACCATACCCTTGTAGCCTGCAATCTTGCTCTCGCCCACCACCTCATGACCATCTGTAAACACAGCATGGAGAGTCAGGGCATTTTCGCTTGAAGGATAGATTTTTCCTGTCGTATGAAAGAACTTGGATAGGAGCTGCATGGCATGATAGGTCGAACCTTGCATTTCAGAAATACCAGCAATAATCAGATTTCCTAGGGGATGACCTGCTAATGCTCCGTCTGTCTCTGCAAAACGATACTGAAAAATGCGCTCATAAAGCTTTGGCATGTCAGACATAGCAAGCAGAACATTTCTTAAATCACCGGGCGGCGTCATCTGTAAGGCCTGACGGATTTCACCAGAAGATCCACCATCATCTGCTACGGTTACAATGGCAATAATATCCACATCCTTATCACGCAGACTTTTGAGAATCACCGGAATGCCTGTACCACCTCCAATGACTGTAATTCTAGGCTTTCTCATGAACGATTGACCGTTTCCTTTCGTCTATCTTTATCACGGTGATTGAGGTTGACCGTCCAGCCTGCTTCTAAATCGTCTGCTAGGCGTTTCGCAAAAGCCACACTACGGTGTTGACCGCCAGTACAGCCAACTGCAATAGTCAAAACAGATTTGCCTTCCTTTTGATAACCAGGCAAAATGGGTTCAATTAACCCAAGTAAATGCTTGTAGAAAGACTCCGACTCTTCGTGCTCCATGACATAGTTAAATACTGGCTCATCCAGTCCTGTTAAATTTCGTAATTCTACTTGATAATAGGGATTTGGTAGAAAACGCACATCAAAAACCAAATCTGCATCAAGTGGCAAGCCATATTTAAAGCCAAATGAAATCACCTCCACCCGAAAAGAGGGTTGATTGGTCAGACTAGCAAATTGATCTGAAATTTCTTTGCGTAAATTGCGCGGTGTCAATTCTGTCGTGTCAATCACATTTTGGCTCATGTTTTTGAGCGGTGCGAGCAATTCACGTTCCAGTTGAATCCCGTCAAGAACTCGGCCGTCTGCCGCAAGTGGGTGAGAACGACGAGTTTCCTTATAACGGGCAACCAATTCACTATCTGTAGCATCTAAAAAGAGAATTTTAAAGTCCACATCATCAGCCGATTCAATCTCGTCAAGAACTTGACGAATCTCAGCAAAAAAGGAACGGCTACGCATATCAACCACAACTGCTACCTTGTCATTGTCTTGACTATGGCGCATCAATTCTAGGAATTTTGGTAAGAGGGCTGGAGGCATATTATCAACTGTAAAATAGCCCAAATCCTCAAACGATTGGATCGCTACCGTCTTTCCAGCACCTGACATTCCTGTGACAATCACCAGATGAAACTTTTCTGACATAGCATTCCTTTCTAGTTTTCGACAAACGCAATCACTTCAATTTCCACTTTAACATCACGTGGTAGGCGAGCAACTTCAACTGCTGAACGAGCTGGAAATTCAGATGAAAAGGCAGTCTGGTAAACAGCATTAAAGGCTACGAAATCATTCATATCACTCAAGAAGCAAGTCGTTTTCACCACATGGTCAAAATCTGTTCCTGCTTCCGTCAAAATGGCTTGAATATTTTTCAAGACTTGCTGTGTCTGTTCCTCAATCGTCGTGCCGACAATCTCACCCGTTTCTGGAGATAGGGGGACCTGCCCAGAGGCAAATAAAAGATTTCCAACGACCTTGCCTTGCACATACGGTCCAATAGCTGCTGGAGCTTTATCTGTGTGAATTGTTTTCATTGCGCTAATACCTCATTCGTTTTTTCTTTATTATAGCACATTTTTAGGAAATGAGAGGCAAACACGACAAACGCATGAAGAAAGTTTCGTTTTCAGATAACAGTTTCATAAACTAAGTTCGAATCCTTTGCTATACTAGAGATAGTGGAGGATTTTGTTATGAATGAGAGACTGGATTTCTTGATAGGTGTCCGTGATGATAGAGAATCCTGGAAAATTAAGCACACATTGTCAGATATTGTCTTGCTTATTTTCTTTGCGCGTCTATCAGGTGCAGAATATTGGGATGAAATTGAGGAGTTTGGGACTGCCTATGAGTCTTCCTTGCGAACCGTGTTGGAGTTAGAAAATGGGATTCCGTCTCACGATACGCTGCAACGAGTTTTTGCGACTCTAGATCCTCAAGTTCTAGTAGAAGTGACACAGATGTGGTCTGCTCTTCTTGAAGAGGCAGAGGTATCAGCTAAACATTTTACTCGTTTTTCGAAACGCCTGATAGCCATTGACGGAAAGACAATTAGAGGTAATGCCAGCCAACACCAGAAAGCCTTACATATTGTCTCCGCCTATGCGACAGATTTAGGGATTTCCTACGGTCAAGT
>NZ_JBFRYH010000101.1:0-4249 GCF_040984445.1 Streptococcus handemini | reverse complement strand
GGGAGTCTATGGAAACGAGAAAATCAATCATTGTAGTCACCTCTATCTCTAGTTTACTACTTTGATTGATTTTGTCACTATGTATGTCGTTTTCTGAAAACTATCTTTTCTTCATGCGTTTGGCGTGATCGGTCTTCTGTTCTTGAGACTCCTGAACTTGCTTGAGAGCCTTCTTTTTCTCACGTCCTTGACGGAAAAACGTCTGCATTATCCTAGCGCACTCATCTTCTAAAATACCTGATTCAACAGCCACACGATGATTCAGGCGTTCATCTTGCAAGATATTATAGAGACTGCCTGCGGCACCGAATTTCTGATTTGGCGCGCCGTAAATGACCTGCGGAATCCGCGCTAGACCAATCGCCCCACTACACATAACACACGGTTCAATAGTCACAAAGAGAGTTGTATCAAGCAAGCGCCAATTTTTTTCTTGCTGATTAGCTTCTTGAATGGCCATGATTTCTGCATGTAAGATTGCCTGATTTTGCTCCTCACGCGCATTGTGCCCTCTGCCAATAATAACACCGTCTTTGACAATGATGCATCCAATCGGAATCTCGTCTTTTGCTAAGGAGCGTTCTGCTTCTTTCAAAGCCTCCCCCATGAAATACTCTTTTTCTTCTTGACTATAGCTGTTTTTGATGTCCATGCTATCCATTGTACCACAAAAAATCAATAACTTGAGTATCTTTCCCATTACCACGAATGGTAGCGTAGAGGTTATTTCTCCACGTTCCAAGCTACACCTTCGTAACGCCAACCACGAGTTGAGAGGACGTTTTTCTCGTTTTCATCACGGGTATATAGGTGTTTCTTGATACCTGCATGGTAGAGGCGGTATACAGGAATCTCTCCGCTAGAACGGTATGCCTCACCTTCCTGACGCCAACCACGATTAGCCAAGACAGCATTTTCATTGGCATCCGTTGTGTAAAGATGGACTTGCAAACCTGCATGGTAGAGGCGGTATACGGGACTCGTTTCTGTAGTTGCTGGAAGAATTTCAATATTGCGTTCTGTAAAGCGAAGATCAGCTGTAGTATCCTCACCTTCTCCTGAAACAAGTCCATATTTTTCAAATTCTTCATTAAATTGAGGACTATCGGAGGCAGAGCTGATAGTGAGCCTCACCTTCCCCGGACGTAATGCTTTCCAATGACCTTCTCTATCAATTTCTAATGCGTCATCTCCAGTCAAAGAACCGCGAGCGATACGCAATTCACGGTAAAATTCTCCCAATTCCTTTTTCTCAATCATCGCACTGCTCCTATATATCGGTTTTTACTAGTATATCATACTTTTTCCAAACATGTTCCCGATGATACTAAAAACCGCCCTGCAAAGCAAGGCGATTCCGTGTTCTATTTGACAACGATATTGACTAGTTTATTTGGTACGGCAATGACTTTTACGATGTCTTTGCCCGCAATTTCTGCTTGGATTTTTTCATCTGCTAAGGCTGCTACTTCTAATTCCTCACGAGAGAGGTCTTTGGCAACGACCAGCTTGGCACGAACCTTGACCCGTGAAGACAACCTGTAACTCCATTTGTGTAAAAATAAAAACACGAAGAATAAAATTTCCCGTGTATTTATTTATCAAACTATATAACCTTTATCATGAAGCATCTGATTATTGGACTAAAAATTGTTCAATTTGTTCTACAGTAATTTTATCATCTATATCCAACTCATCTACCTTCACATTTCCATTAAATAGAACAAGAGAGGGGACAGAAGGAATATTATAATCCTTGCGGAAATTCATCAATTTTTGATTTGTTTTATAATCTTCACTATCTAAATAATATATTTTTATCTATGATTTTTCAGAAGCTACTTTCAACTTGGGAACAAAAATTCTACAGTAGGGACATGTCTTTCTACCTGTATATAATATAAAAGATTTATTTTTTGATTGTAAATCTTCTACTTCTTCAGTTGCTACTCTTTCAAAATTAACAACTGAAGTTCTGTAGTCATTAGATTCTTTAAAACCCATGATAGCCTTACCAATAAAGAAAGCAGAAGAAGCTACAATTAACATTAACAATAATTCAATCATTTTTGCTTTATTCAATTTTCCCATTTAACTTCAACCTTCTCCCCACTCATAATAAAAAAATAATGTAATAAATTAGATATCTTGGTTCTCACTTCCTCTTCTTGTTCACTAGACAATTCTCTTTCTGTAACGAAACGTATGGAAATGGAATCATCTTTTACAATCGGCTCTTGATAAAGAGGTGATTGTGTAATTGAAGAGTGTTTCAACATGATCATATGTATAAGACTAGGTAAAAGTAACTTGTTTTGTAAAATGTCAATATTTTCAGGACGAATGATGATATTCATTTTCTGATTCTTCTCTCTTTTCTGTATTGAATTAATTTTCAAAAAATTATATCATTAATTGTATCATGTAGAAAGGAGTTCCGCAACCTATGTTAAAAAAATTGTTTGCAGTTGCTCTTATTGCAATTACATTAGGAGCAGTATTCTCAACAACAACAGCCCAAGCAGGAACATGCTATGGTTATTATAGTAACGGTAATGGCGACATTGTACCTTGCTAATAGAAAAGAGTTTGGGACAAAAGTCCAAGCCTAAATATAAAAAGCGAACAAAACTAGTTTTCTGACACTCAGAATTCTGTTTTGTTCGCTTTTTGTATCTAATTTATCAATTTGAAGATTTGATGATAAAGAATCTCAAAAATCAAAATCTTTTTATACGAAAACTAAAAAAGTGCAAAAACTCCTCCCCTATGATATACTGTAGGTGAAAATTTTTAAGGTATTCGATTGTTAGCTCGTCTCTAACAATCTTTTTTGTTGGTAATATTCAGAATAGGTTCGATTCGTTGATAAGAGTTCGTAGGCTAGTTTCAGTAAGTAATGAGCAATGGCAATCGTGGCTTTCTGTGGTCCTCTTCTAGCCCGTAATCTGTTAAATCGTTGGGATATTGGACTTCCTTTCTGTCGCTTGGCCGCAAAAGCAGCTTGACAGAGGCTTTTCTTCAAGTAAGCATTTCCATGTCGTATCCTAGTACTTTTCTTCTTGCCTGCACTCTCATGATTCCCTGGGCATAAGCCCGCCCATGAACTCAACTGTCCAACTGTTGGAAACTGATTCATATCAGCACCAACTTCTGCTAGAAAGACAGAAGCCGTAATGCGGTCAATTCCTGGTATACTCTCTAAAATGTCTACTTCTCTCTCATATTCGGCGAGATAAGGCTCTATTCGTTCTTCTAATGAGTGGATTTTCCTTTGGTAGAAATCATATATCTCTAAGGACTCCTCAAGCATAAACCGATGATGTTCAGAAAAATAACCATCCAAGGCTTTTTCGATCTGAGGCACTTTTCGTTTTAAACTAGTGTATACATTGTCTCGAATGGCTTTAGGAGTTATCTTTTCTCCCTTAACCATAAGATTCATCAAATTGTGGCCGGAACGCCCCATAATATCTTCAATATAGGTAGTGAGCTTGATACCACCTGATTGAAGAATCATGTGAATCCGATTCACTTCTCGGTTACGTGTTTCTACATGATGTTTTCGTTGACAGGTCAACTCTCTCATCTCCTGAATCCTTTCCTCGGGTACAAAACTTTTTGGAAGAAGTCCGATACGGGTGAGTTTGGCAATCCACAATGCATCCTTCTTATCTGTTTTTTTACCAGGGATAGTTCTCATGTGTGCTGGATTAGCCAAGATGAGTTCAAAATCGGTACTGTAAACTAGTTTGTGTAAATAGAAAAAAGGACTAGATCCTGTTAAAGTAGAAAATAAAACCCAACCTACCTAAAGGAGCTAATCCCATGACCTATTTTACCACAACTCTTATCGAAGAGCTAGCCTCATCCGGTTTTCAGCACGACAAACGCATGAAACGGTCTTCGGCTTTTTTCTACCTCAAACACTTTTTTGATTTAAAGTAATCGTTTTAAATACTGGTCAAAGGATAGACTAAGGACATATTTCTTACGACGCATGCTCATTTTCTTTCCAAAATCCAACCGTTTTAGGACAGCTAGGCAGAATTTGTCCATCACATTCAAATTAAACGCTAACTGCTTGTTCAAAGTTTTATTCGCATCTTCTCGAAAAACAATATCTAATAACCAATGCATACTCTCTATCTGCCAATGACCTCGTACATAGTCGCATAATTCCTTCGCACTAACCTGACTACTCAAGATAAAGTAGCGTGTTTCTTCACCCTCTTGACTACTCTTGGTC
>NZ_JBFRYH010000100.1:0-4555 GCF_040984445.1 Streptococcus handemini | reverse complement strand
TTCGATACGCACAACAACACGGTTTTAACGTCGTTTCATTTTAAAAATCAGGTTTCAAGACCTCTTTTTAGTATGCCCAAAATTTGGGTAAACAATAGCTCAATTAACTTTGACTTTTTTCAAACTTTTCTCCTTCTGGGAATGTCTCTAGCTTTTTCTCAAAGCTATCTGAATGGGCATGGACAGAAATGGTCTCTAATGTAAAGGGATGCGTAAAGGTAAGCTTGTGGGCATGGAGCATGAGCCTATCTGCAGCAATGTGGCTATATAGAGGGTCGCCGACAATCGCGTGTCCATGATGTGAGAGGTGGACGCGAATCTGGTGGGTTCGTCCTGTTTCCAATTGGCAGTTGACCAGACTATATTTGCCAGTCTCCCTTACGAGTGTAATCGTTGTTTTAGCCATTTGGCCGTTTTTAGGGTCAACGATTCGTTTGCGCCGATCATGACGATGCCGTCCGATTTTGTCTGTTATTGTCCATGTTTTTTTCGACAGATGACCTTGGCAGATGACCAAGTATTCACGGAAAATCACCTTGTCTTCCAAGAGTCGGTTGAGAATCGGTAGGATAAAAGGATTTTTGGCAAATAAGATAGCCCCACTCGTTTCTTTATCGAGGCGATGAACCACATAGCAGGTCTGCTGTACGTAAGCAGAAACATGATTCAGCAGGGCGATTTCAGAAGGTTCATTGCCATGTGTTTTCATGCCCTCTGGTTTATTGACAACAATCAGGTGCTCATCTTCATACAAGGCTTCCACAAGCTCGCTCTTCCCCCAAGGAATGGCTTTCTCCGGATAATCTTCCTCATCAAAGATTAACTCCATTTTATCTCCTGCTTGAATCCTGCTTTGCCAGTGGACAATCTGTTGATTGACCAGAACATGCTTTTTTGTTCGCAGGAAATGGCGGATTTTTCGTGGAATTAAAAAATAGTCTTCTAACAATTCCTTGACACTCATGGCGGGAAATTGTTCAGGAATGGTAATGGTATATTTCATAGAATTATAAACTAGAGGAGTGCTTTGGTTGCACCTTTTCAGCGGGATTGATAAAATGCATGGCATTGTTAACAGCAGTTGGCGCTTCTCCTAATCCTGTGGCAATCAAGTCAACCTTTCCAGCGTAGAAACAACAGTCTCCAACCGCATAAATCCCAGAGATAGAAGTTTCTTGCTTGCTATTGACCAAAATCCGATTGCGGTGCAAATCCAGCCCCCAGTCCTTCAAACTACCGACAGAAGATTTGAAGCCATAGTTGACAAAGAGGTGGTCAAAAGGCAAGGTCAGAGTGTCTTCACTTTTGACCTTGGCAAATTCAATCGCTGTCGCCTGTCCATTTTCTCCCTGGAGCGCCTTTGGAATGTATGGCGTATGAATTGTAACATCTGATGATTTTAAAGCTTCAACACTATGCTCCATAGCCCGGAAATTGTCCCTGCGGTGAACAATATGAGTCGTGTTAGCTAGCTCATTAAAGGCGAGTGACCAGTCAACCGCAGAATCCCCACCGCCAAGGACGACTACGTTTTGGTTTGCATATTGCTGGATATTTGCTACATGATAGTGGATATTTTCAAAGGTTTCAGCCTGTTCGATTTCTAGCGGACGTGGCTTGAAAGCACCGCCTCCCATGGCAATAATAACGGCTTTAGAAGCGTGTTCTCCCTTTGATGTGGTAATGGTAAACTGCTCTCCTTGCTCAATACTAGTCACCGTTTCGTTGAGGCAAATACTGGTTTCAAATGGGGCAAGTTGGGCTAGAAGATTATCTATCAATTCTTGTCCTGTCAAGCGAGGAAAAGCTGGGATATCCAGCATCGTTTTTTCAGGATATAGGATAGCAGGTTGGCCGCCTAGTTGGGGAAGTGAATCAATGATTTTCACCTTGGCCTGACGTAAATGTGCATAAAAAGCAGTAAATAGTCCTACAGGACCGCCTCCGATAATAGTAATATCATATAGTTCTGTCATTGGAATCCTCTTTTCAGTCAGAATATCTCTATTTTACCATAATATTGACAGGATGGTTGAAATGATAAACAAATGACAGTGTGGTCATTTGGAGTATTTGATATCACAAGGTGTATCGCTCTAATCCTTTTAGGTCTATGTACTTGATTTATTTTTATGCTGTTGTTCTGCTGGGGATGTCAATACCCTAGAGCTACTTCTAAAGGTTTTATCAGGCCGAATGGTGTAAAATATAGTATAATGGTACAAAATTAGTAGAAAGGAAGAGCGATATGAATGAATTTGACAGAAGAGAAGATGACGTAATGGAACAAGATTCACTTCCATTGAGACGAGGACGTCGTAAATTGACAGAAGGTGAAGCAAAACCAAAGAAAAAATCTCGTATCCCGGAGCCGATTCGCCGGTTCTGGCGGCGCTATCAACTAACGAAGATTTTTTTGATTATCTTTGGATTGCTAGTTTTAACGGTGGGAGGCTATTTATTTTTCCTAGCGAAAACGGCGAATGTTGGAGATTTGCAGGCTGCCCTAAAAGCAACGACAGTTATTTATGATAAGGATGGCAATGAAGCAGGCGCCTTGTCTGGACAAAAAGGAACTTATGTAGAACTAGATGCCATCAGTCCGAATTTGCAGCAGGCTGTTGTTGCGACGGAGGATCGCACTTTTTATAAAAATTCAGGAATCAATTACAAGCGAACCCTTCTTGCAGTACTGACTCTTGGAAAATCTGGCGGTGGCTCAACTATTACCCAGCAGCTGGCCAAAAATGCCTTTCTTACTCAAGATCAGACCATCAGTCGAAAAGCACGCGAGTATTTCCTTGCTCTTGAAATCAACAAAAAATATAGTAAGGAAGAAATTCTCACCATGTACCTAAATAATGCTTATTTTGGGAATGGTGCCTGGGGCGTTGAAGATGCAAGCCAGAAATACTTTGGGACATCAGCCAGTCAATTAACTGTAGAGCAAGCAGCGACGATTGCAGGGATGTTGAAAGGTCCTGAGATTTACAATCCTTACTATTCGATTGAATATGCCACCAACAGGAGAAATACCGTCCTTCAAGCGATGGTGGATGCCGGCTATATTGATCAAGCAACTGCAGATACCGATGCGCAGATTGATATTGGTAGTCAATTGAACGACACTTATGGAGGCAGGCAAAGCAATTACAATTATCCCTCGTATTTTGATGCGGTTCTAGCAGAAGCGATTGACCGCTATGGACTAAAGGAAAGTGATATTATTAACAATGGCTACCGCATCTACACGGAGTTAGACCAAAATTCGCAGACTAGTATGCAGCTGATTTATAATAATGAAAGCCTGTTCCCAAGTTCGGCTTATGATGGATCACATGCTCAATCAGCCAGTGTAGCAATGGAACCAGCTTCTGGTGCGGTGCGGGCTCTAGTCGGTCGGGTCAACAGTACAGGGGAGACAAGCTACCGCAGCTTTAATTTTGCGACCCAGGCTCAACGTAGCCCAGGTTCAACGATTAAACCGTTGGTTGCCTATACTCCCGCTGTTGCGGCAGGTTGGTCGATTGATAGGGAACTGGACAATCACACAGAAACCTACGGGACCTACACACTCCATAACTATGATTTTTCAACCTCAGAAACCGTGCCCATGTATCAAGCCTTAGCCATGTCTTATAACCTTCCCGCTGTTGCGGTTGTCAATACTGTAGGAATTGATAAGGCATTTGAGTATGGGAAAAAATTTGGCTTGAACATGGATAAGGTAGATCGAGTTTTGGGTGTTGCGATTGGGAGTGGCGTCTCTACTAACCCATTTGAAATGGCTCAAGCTTACGCAACCTTTGCAAATGGTGGCGTTATGAGAGATGCTCACCTGATTACTCGCATTGAAACAGCAAGTGGTAAGGTGTTGGTGAATCACAAGGGAGAGTCCACACGCATTATGGATAAGGCCGCTGCAGAGAAGATGACCTCCATGATGCTGGGAACCTTCAGCAATGGTACAGGAACTAACGCAACTGTTTACGGCTATACTCTTGCAGGAAAAACAGGGACAACGGAAACGAGTTTTGATGCTAGTTTGACAAATGACCAATGGCTAATCGGCTATACTCCAGACCTTGTCATCAGCCAGTGGGTTGGATTTGAAAAAACAGATGAGCAACACTATATCGATGACAGTAATTCCTGGATGGCTCCTGCAGTCTTCCAGATGGTAGCTAGCTCTATCTTGCCGAATACAGCTGGCACGGAGTTTACAGTTGAAAATGCCTATGTTCAAAATGGAATCGTTCCGTCAAGCCAATCAAATCCTATTCCAAACATCGGGAACTATCAAGAACATATCAACGATATCAAAAATAAAGCTCAGACCTTGCTGGAGCAAACCAAGCAAGAAATCATTGATGCTCAGCTTCCAGAACGCGCCAAAACCCTTTGGGATAATCTCAAGAGTTGGCACGACAAACGCATGAAGAAAAGATAGTTTTCAGAAAACGACATACATAGTGACAAAATCAATCAAAGTAGTAAACTAGAGATAGAGGTGACTACAATGATTGATTTTCTCGTTTCCATAGACTCCCAAAGT
>NZ_JBFRYH010000099.1:0-4623 GCF_040984445.1 Streptococcus handemini | reverse complement strand
ATAGCTGGTATTGTCCGCCCATTGAGTCATTAAGTAGGGTGTTTCTGTTGGGGTTGCCGTCTTAAACTCTGCCCCGATAATGGCATTCTGGGCTGTTTTAAAGCGCCCACGGTCATGTTGCAGTCTATCCGTCAAGAGAGCATGAAAATCTTGTATCAGTCCAATGGTAAGAGGGGGCTGAGCGTTCAACTGTTCCAGAAGAAAATGAAATGCTTGCTTGTGATTTTCAATCTCATAAAATTCTCTAATGCTCTTGTGGTTACCTGGTAGGCTGTTTTCAATGATAATGCTGACCGTTTCAGGGAGTGAAATAGTATTCCCCTCTATACCGCTGGAGTGATAAGCCATGCGGACTAGTATATCATCTAAGTATTTTTGTTTATATGTCATGTTTTTTCTTTCTATCTGTACTGGTACAGTTTTGGGAATTGTGATATAATATAGTCATCGGGAACATTCCCGATGATTGGCTGCTTTTCTAATCTACCGAAGGCGTGGCGCTTGCTACGCCTTTTTTGTTTTCCAATTTTGAAAGAAAGTTGTACTAGGTTGGGTGACTCCTTATTTTGCGGAGTCATCTAAGTATCTTGGTTTATATGTCATGGTTTTTTCTTTCTATCTGTACTGGTACAGTTTTAGGAATTGTGATATAATATAGTCATTGGGAGCAATCCCAAAATAAATAAAAATATTTGCACGAGAAAAAATATTTTTTATAATCCTTTGGGGTGTAGCGTTTTGCTATGCCTTTTTGTTTTCCAATTTTGACACATGGCGAAACCATGCGCAACGGGTGGGGGTTACACAAAATTGCGTTTATATAGTCTATGGCTTTCTATGTTTCGGTCAACGTCTTTTTCATCCCATATTTGCAGTTCCCACGGATAATAGTAATTGCTTTTATTTTTGAAATAGACATGAATGCCCGTGTAGTTATCTTTGTCCCGTAAGTACCAATTTTTCAGCCCAAATTGTTCTTTCCAGTCGTCTAATTTTTCCATAACCAACGTAATATCCGCCGATGTAAGAATGATACGAGCGCCAAAAATATCATTTAGAATGGAATTAACGGGGTAGCCGTCTTGTCTTCCTGAAAATCGTTCTATCTTGTCTAAGATACTTTCAGAGGTTTTGACACGATACACATATGGGATATCTTTTACGTCTGCTTTCATCAGATAATCATTAATGGATTCATGTAAATTTAGACGATAGTCAAGTATCGCCTGTACGGGCACTTTGGCAAAGGTGTGTTTTAAATTTACTTTTTCAATTTTTCCCGTTTCAAAATAATCTTGTGAGAAAGCAAGATGTATACGGTTGATTTCAGCTATTAAGCGTTCTACTTTTTCTAGCATGCTGATTTTTCCTTTCCGGCTTTTCCTCTACAGAAATTTTCCATAGCCTAACCCTGCACCACCTTATCAGACCCAATCACGGCATAGATTTTAATATGGGTATCTGATGACGGTGGGAAGTCGATGATAATATCGTCATATTTTGGATTGAGGGAAACCAAGCGCAGGCAATTGGCTTCTGTATAGACTTTTTTCAGATAGGATTTGTCATTGACCGCTACGGCGCAGACTTGACCCGAGTAGCTAGAAAAGCCCGTATCTTTCAAGTAAACCACATCGCCGTCTTCGTAATCTGGTAACATGCTATCACCGTTGACAATGCTAGCGAGGTCATGGCGTGGTGGCTCTTCTGCTACCTGTACGGTGTTTATATCGTTATCATCGTAGGCATAGCCAAGCCCTGCCGCCATTTCTGTTACAGTCTGCACTGAGTAGAGGGCAAGCGGTTCATGTATTTCTAACTGTTCCGCCTGTTGCTCTTCTAATTGCGTTGTTGTGTACTCCAGTACACTCTCTTGGCGCTCTGGGTGTAGCTGTATCATTTTATCAGTTACCGCTTGAACAAGTGGGGCGGGGGTATCTTCCCAACCCATTAAAAAAGCTGGTGTAGTTTTTAAAACTTTGGCAATATCTGCCAAGATTGCGGTAGGCACTTTTTCAATATCACCATTTTCATAACGGTAAATAGTGGAATGATGAACCCCCAACTTTTCAGCCAATTGGGTAGCGGTTAGCCCTAACTGTTGGCGTCTTTCTTTAATTCTGTAGGCGGTTTTCATTTGTCCCCCTCCTTTTCTTTTCTTAATTATACCAACGATTTACGTAATATTCAAGAATAAAATCGCAAAAATGCGAAAATAGTTGTTGACAAACTTTTTTTCATGGTGTATACTTTTTATAAAGTTCGCAAAAATGCGAAAACAGAAAGGAGGAACCGAATGGCAAAAACCAATAAATTGAAAGCGTTAATTGTTGAGCGAGGTTTGACGCAGAGCAAAGTAGCAGAAACCATTGGCGTAGATAAAACAACGCTATCAAGAAAAATAAACAACTCTACGCCGTTTACAGTTGAGGAAGCTAAAAAAATCGCTACCTTACTGAAAATGACAGCGGAGCAAGCGACCGAAATTTTTTTTGATTAGTTTTTCGCAATAATGCACAACCCCCAAAGGAGCGGAAGAATATCCCGCCCCCAACCGACCAAACAGGCAGGCAAACCAAATAAAGGAGCGACCAAATGGAACTAGGCGACCAAATAAAAAGAATCCGCCTTGATTTAGGCGAGACCATGGAGCAATTCGGCAAGCGTTTCGGCACTTCCAAAGGAACGGTAAACAATTGGGAGAAAGGCAGGAATGCCCCAAACCGTAAAAACATGCTAGAAATTGCAAAACTTAAAAGCAAGGCAGTCACCGAATTTTTAAGGGACTAGGAACAACACACGGCAGGCAAACCAAACAGGAGGAAACAACAATGACCAAGACACGCAGGGAAAGAATTTTCACAATTGAACGCCTTTATGAGATAGAGGACAAGCACGGCGAGCTGACACTTTCGGCAATTATGGAGGAGCTTGATTTCCTATCCAGACGAGATATCACGCAAAAGCTAAACCAAAAGAAAAGAGCGGGGCAAATCCGCTACGATAAAAACTATACTAATATCAGAATTTTAGCTCCTAGGACTATGAAAAATGATGTAGTTATCAAAGAAAACGAACTAGGACGCTTGCAATCATGGTTCTTGGTTCGTGACTTGTACGGCTTAGAAGATGATTTACAGTCCGGACAACTGAAAGCAAGTGACAGGGTCAAGGCTAGACAGTTGCGCTATAAGATTTTGAACAGCTTACAAAAGTCGGCCGTAGACTTTGCCAAGCTCTACGAGGAGCAGGCAGGTTTCACACTACCATGGCAGGAGGTTGGCGGAAATGGTTGAACAGCTACCAAGACTATATAAGCGGTCTCTTGCTCTCATTAGTCAATATTGGCATGGGGAAATGAGCAAAGAGGACTTTAGCAAGAACTTCCACCGCTTAGAAGACAAAATCCATCATGAAGTAGATGTAAAAAAACGGCAACAAAAAAAGGCTTAGAAAGCGACCAAACTATCAAGCCTTTAGAACCAAAAAACTAAAATACGAATAACAGGCAGGCAAGCCGTTATTAAAGGGATTTTAGTAACTCCATTATATCACAAAAAAGATTGTATAGTAAACAAAAAAGGCGCTGACATTGCCATTATACGGCTTTGTTTAGCGATTTGACGAAGAATGATACACAAAAAAGGAGTAGAAAGCAAATGACACCAGACCAAATACTAGATAACTATGAGAGCTTAACAAGCGACATGATGACAGCGGTCAGCGCTTTAGATATTGTCAGGCGATGGCTGGAAAATACTAAAAAAAGTGATGAGGGTTATTATGGCTTTATCGCCTCAAAAGAGGGCTATGCGGACATTATCAACCTAGCCATGGATGACTTGAACAGGTTGGCAAGTGAGCATTGTGAATTTATTGAAAGGGTGGCAAAAGATGGATTTTCAGGAACTAAGCAATATAGCAGATAAACATGAGTTAAATATCGAAGATGTAGGAGTTATCAATTGCTTTCTCCAAGCCCATGCAAGAATGAATAGTAAAAGATACGCCATTTTACACGTCTTTCAAATGGGCAAGATAGCAGGAATCAGACAAGAAAGGAAGCGTAGACATGGCAATAGATGAAATCAATTTACCGATTGGCCAAAAAATAATATTGGTGATTATCCTCGCTATCGTGAATGTGCTTCTATGGCGACATCTGGGGCATTTTCAGCTTGATAGCAAGCCCAAAAAGAAGCCAACGGATAAAGATACTAGGAAGCTACAAAATGCGAACTATGGGGCTTATATCCAAGCACAGGGACGATACTACAATTAGGGGGGTGCGAATGGCAGAAAAGACACTACCAAGCAATTATAGGCGAGTACTTGAGCTTATCCCCAAAGGGAGCGAGCGCCCTATCACAAACAGAGAAATACAGACAATTACAGGACTAAGCGAGCGAGCCATCAGGGAAATTGTGCAACGGTTAACAGTTCGCTATCAAATCCCCATCGGAATCTTGCGGAGCAATACACCAGGCTATTATTTCCCAACGAATGACGCTGAACGCTTTCAAGGTATGATAGAGCTTGATAAACAGGTCACAGAGGAACAGAAACGGCTTGAGGTCATCAAGTATGGCAATCTGAACGAACAAGAAAAATACTTGAAAGGGG
>NZ_JBFRYH010000098.1:0-4935 GCF_040984445.1 Streptococcus handemini | reverse complement strand
GTTTTCAATCTCATAAAATTCTCTAATGCTCTTGTGGTTACCTGGTAGGCTGTTTTCAATGATAATGCTGACTGTTTCAGGGAGTGAAATAGTATTCCCCTCTATACCGCTGGAGTGATAAGCCATGCGGACCAGTATATCATCTAAGTATTTTGGTTTATATGTCATGTTTTTTCTTTCTATCTGTACTGGTACAGTTTTGGGAATTGTGATATAATATAGTCATCGGGAACATTCCCGATGATTGGCTGCTTTTCTAATCTACCGAAGGCGTGGCGCTTGCTACGCCTTTTTTTGTTTTCCAATTTTGAAAGAAAGTTGTACTAGGTTGGGTGACTCCTTATTTTGCGGAGTCATCTAAGTATTTTGGTTTATAGTTCATTCTTTTTCTTTCTATCTGTACTGGTACAGTTTTAGGATTTGTGATATAATATAGTCATTGGGAGCAATCCCAAAATAAATAAAAATATTTGCACGAGAAAAAATATTTTTTATAATCCTTTGGGGTGTAGCGTTTTGCTACGCCTTTTTTTGTTTTCCAATTTTGGTACATGGCGAAACCATGCGCAACGGGTGGGGGTTATACAAAATTGCGTTTATATAGTCTATGGCTTTCAATGTTTCGGTCAACGTCTTTTTCGTCCCATATTTGTAATTCCCACGGATAATAGTAATTGCTTTTATTTTTGAAATAGACATGAATGCCCGTGTAGTTATCTTTGTCCCGTAAGTACCAATTTTTCAGCCCAAATTGCTCTTTCCAGTCGTCTAATTTTTCCATAACCAACGTAATATCTGCCGATGTAAGAATGATACGAGCGCCAAAAATATCATTTAGAATGGAATTAACGGGGTAGCCGACTTGTCTTTCTGAAAATCGTTCTATCTTGTCTAATATGCTTTCAGAGGTTTTGACACGATACACATATGGGATATCTTTTACGTCTGCTTTCATCAGATAATCATTAATGGATTCATGTAAATTTAGACGATAGTCAAGTATCGCCTGTACGGGCACTTTGGCAAAGGTGTGTTTTAAATTTACTTTTTCAATTTTTCCCGTTTCAAAATAATCTTGTGAGAAAGCAAGATGTATACGGTTGATTTCAGCTATTAAGCGTTCTACTTTTTCTAGCATGCTGATTTTTCCTTTCTGGCTTTTCCTCTACGGAAATTTTCCATAGCCTAACCCTGCACCACCTTATCAGAGCCAATCACGGCATATATTTTGATGTGGGTATCTGATGACGGCGGGAAGTCGATGATAATATCGTCATATTTTGGATTGAGGGAAACCAAGCGCAGGCAATTGGCTTCTGTATAGACTTTTGTCAGATAAGACTTATCATTGACCGCAACAGCGCAGACTTGACCTGTCACTATTTAATCCCTAGAATTTGTAAAATGTTTTTCCAGACGCTTTGTTTATTTGAATGTTTTTGTATATTGTTGTCTGTCTTTTCTTTAAAAGTATGTTGAGATACATCTCTTATAGGTGTATTGGTATAGCTAGATTTTCGTTTTTTGGTGAAACCTTTGATACCTAACAACCCCATTTCTTCATACCCTGCCAACTTTAAAAGTTTTTCTATATCATTTTGTTGCTGTTGCTCCATGAGCTTTAAAAAAAGTAGTCCGCAAGCTTCAGCGTCTGATAAGGCGTTATGATGATTTAGTGAGATATTGAAATAGTCTGATAGGTTATTTAATTTATAATTTTCTATATTTGGAAGCAAATTTTGAGCAACCTGATAACTACAAAAATAGAAAATGGGGTCAAAATCTAAATGATATTTTATATAGACCGCTTTTAATACAGATATATCAAATCTTGCATTATGTGCAACAACTGGGAGATTTGAAATAAATTCAAGTATTTTAGGGCGGAGTTCGGGAAATGTAGGTTCGGTTGTTACATCTTCAGGTCTGATTTTATGTATTTTAATATTTCTGCTACTAAATTCTTCTTCTGGATTGATTAGATGGTAAAAACTATCAACTTTTTCACCATTGACAAATTTAACCAACCCAATTGAACAAATACTACCTCTAGAACTATTTGCAGTTTCAACATCTAACGCAACAAATGTAGTCATGGTTAAATTCCTTTCTTTGATAATGATTTGACTAAGTTTAAAATATTGTTTTTATCTTCTGCAGAAAGAAATATAAAATTGATTAACAATTCTTCTTCATCAGGAAATAAGGAAGTTAGAGAAAAAAAGAAATCATTTAATTTATATTCTACTGCATTTAACATGGTATGGTCTGTTAGAATTTCTTTTAATTCAGAAGTAGTTAGAGTTTCGATATTTGGAATGATGGATTTTAAGATATTTTGTCGCAGCATTTCAAGATGTTTTTCAGTCTTTAAACTTAAAAAAAATTCTTGTCCGTCAGCTACTTTCAATTCATAATACGCTCTAAATGTCTTATAGTAGTCATCATCATAATTTTTAGAGTTTTTTAATTTATTTACCTTTTCTCTAAAATTATCCTCATACCCCAACAAATACGCTACACTCACCCCAAAATAATCCGCCAGCGTTTGGGCTTTGTCAGATTTGATGTCATGTTTTCCAGTTTCCCAATTAGATACAGATAGTTTGGTTATTCCAATCTCATCGGCTAACTCTTGTTGAGTTATGCCTTTTTCTTTGCGTAATTCTTTCAATCTATTCATGATTTTACTACCTTTCATCTATGATTATACAACTATTTTTTAAGAAAGTATAGAAAAAATATAACTTTTTTTCATTTTATCTATTGACTGTATAGAAAAACTATGATATTATCAAATCACAGTTATAAAAATATAGTTTTTCTATAACTGTTGGGCAGGCACTCAATCTATTCACCCTTTCACCGTCTGCCTATATTTTAGAAAAGGAGGTAAACGCATGCTGATTACAGAAGAAATGGCGGAGCGTGTACGGGTCAAGCGAGCGATTGACCGCATTACAGCCAAGGCACTAGCCGAAAAGCTGGGAATTACTCATGTTACGCTTGCAAAAGTGGAGAACGGCGACTATGACGCACCACGGCGGATCTATAACCGTGTTATGGATTGGCTAGAAGAAAAATAAGGAGAGCGACCAAACAGGAACAACACACGGCAGGCAAACCAAAAAGGAGGAAACAACAATGACCAAAACACGCAGGGAAAGAATTTTCACAATTGAGCGCCTTTATGAGATAGAGGACAAGCACGGCGAGCTGACACTTTCGGCAATTATGGAGGAGCTGGATTTTCTATCTAGACGAGACATCACGCAAAAGCTAAACCAAAAGAAAAGAGCGGGACAAATCCGCTACGATAAAAACTATACTAATATCAAAATCTTAGCCCCTAGGACTATGAAAAATGATGTAGTTATCAAAGAAAACGAACTAGGACGCTTGCAATCATGGTTCTTGGTTCGTGACTTGTACGGCTTGGAAGATGATTTACAGTCCGGACAACTGAAAGCAAGTGACAGGGTCAAGGCTAGACAGTTGCGCTATAAGATTTTGAACAGCTTACAAAAGTCGGCCGTAGACTTTGCCAAGCTCTACGAGGAACAGGCAGGATTCACCCTACCATGGCAGGAGGTTGGCGGCAATGGTTGAACAACTACCAAGACTATATCAGCGCTCTCTTGCTCTCATTAGTCAATACTGGCATGGGGAAATGAGTAAAGAGGACTTTAGCAAGAACTTCCACCGCTTGGAAGATAAAATCCATCATGAAGTAGATGTAAAAAAACGGCAACAAAAAAAGGCTTAGAAAGCGACCAAACTATCAAGCCTTTAGAACCAAAAAACTAAAATACGAATAACAGGCAGGCAAGCCGTTATAAAAGGGATTTTAGTAACTTCATTATATCACAAAAAAGATTGTATAGTAAACAAAAAAGGCGCTGACATTGCAGTTATACGGCTTTGTTTAGCGATTTGACGAAGAATGATACACAAAAAAGGAGTAGAAAGCAAATGACACCAGACCAAATACTAGATAACTATGAGAGCTTAACAAGCGACATGATGACAGCGGTCAGCGCTTTAGATATTGTCAGGCGATGGCTGGAAAATACTAAAAAAAGTGATGAGGGTTATTATGGCTTTATCGCCTCAAAAGAGGGCTATGCGGACATTATCAACCTAGCCATGGATGACTTGAACAGGTTGGCAAGTGAGCATTGTGAATTTATTGAAAGGGTGGCAAAAGATGGATTTTCAGAAACTAAGTAATATAGCAGATAAGCATGAGTTAAATATCGAAGATGTAGGAGTTATCAATTGCTTCCGTCAAGCTCATGAAAGAATGAATAGTAAAAGATACGCCATTTTACACGTCTTTCAAATGGGTAAGATAGCAGGAATCAGACAAGAAAGGAAACGCAGACATGGCAATAGATGAAATCAATTTACCGATTGAACAAAAAATAATATTGGTGATTATCCTAGTCATCGTGAACATGTTTCTATGGCGCAATGTGGGGCATTTTCGGCTTGATAGCAAGCCCAAAAAGAAGCCAACGGATAAAGATACTAGGAAGCTACAAAATGCGAACTATGGGGCTTATATCCAAGCGCAGGGACGATACTACAATTAGGGGGTACGAATGGCAGAAAAGACACTACCAAGCAATTATAGGCGAGTACTTGAGCTTATCCCCAAAGGGAGCGAGCGCCCTATCACAAACAGAGAAATACAGGCAATTACAGGACTAAGCGAGCGAGCTATCAGGGAGATTGTACAACGGTTAACAGTTCGCTATCAAATCCCCATCGGAATCTTGCGGAACAATACACCAGGCTATTACTTTCCAACGAATGACGCTGAACGCTTTCAAGGTATGATAGAGCTTGATAAACAGGTCACAGAGGAACAGAAACGGCTTGAGGTCATCAAGTATGGCAATCTGAACGAACAAGAAAAATACTTGAAAGGGG
>NZ_JBFRYH010000097.1:0-4985 GCF_040984445.1 Streptococcus handemini | reverse complement strand
GCCAGTAACTCCTCCGGTGAAACCAGTTCCACCGGTAACACCTCCGACTACACCTGAAAAACCAGTGACACCACCAACCACTCCGGTGCCACCGACACCAGGCAAACCAGTAGACTCAGGTAAGCCGATAGAACCAAGCAAGCTAGCTGAGCCAACACCACCAGCTGCCCCAAACAAAACTGCCCAACCAGCGGTACCTGCAAAGGCAGAATTGCCACAGACAGGGGATATGTCTGGAAATGCTACATTTATGTATGGTGTAGCTACCCTTGGATTAGCAGCATTGCTTGGATTAGGTAAGAAAAAATCAGAAGACGAAGTATAATTCGCCTACTGACACTCTAGGTGGGAGATGATTCTATCCTCTTCTCCTGATGAAAGATAATAAGTAGCTAGAGAGACACTCTTTAGCTACTTATTTTGCGTGCAAGTTAGTTTTTCAAGTGCTAATCATTGAAATTCAAAAATAACCAACTTATATTCGTTAAAATCAAACTCTGATATCGTTACCCCATCTTGCTGAACTTCAGTTCTACCTTCGATTTTGTTTCCTAATCAAATTTGGATGTTTATAGAGTATCAGGTATCAATTCTTACGTGGATTAGTCTATTTTGGAGCATCACCACTGCGCAAATCTGTTTTTTAGAAAAGCTGGTCTTGAGCTTAGGCTTCTAATAGATTTTATAGTTTCTCCTGTTGGAGAGGTGGGGAGAAGCAGGATTGCCTTTGCTCTATTTTGAAAAAACATACTATATTTAGCAATATCATATCTGTACCAGCTGATGATTTAGATAAGATTGGCTCAGTAATGATTGTGCAAAACTCCTACCCTTAATAGAGATAGGATGGGGAGGGAACTAGTAAGTGTAACAGTTTTTCGAAAAAGAAAGATAGGGGTTCTTGCACACACACACACATATATATATATATATATATGCAAGAGTGATATTTTAATCAGTCAAACCTATTGACAAAACCACCGGGGGGGGGGGTATACTAAAATAGTAGTTCTGTATCTACAATACTTATAAAAAGAGGTATAAGATGAGGTATAAAAAATCGAAAAAAAGTTTTGACTGGTATAGTCTCAGCCAACGCTATTCGATTAGGAAGTTCCATTTTGGAGCGGCAAGTGTGCTCCTAGGAACTATTTTGAGCGTGGGGACGGCTACGACCGTATCAGCTGAAGAACCATTAGTAGAAGCAAGTGTCGGTCATTCTGAAGTCAGTTCAGAAGAGTCTACCGCTGTGCTATCACCTGTTAGTGATGCAAACGAAGCGACAGCTTCAGCTGCTGTAGCAAGTCCATCAGAACGCACGGCGGTTCTTTCCTATACTGTCCGCTATGTGGATGAGACTGGGAAAGTGGTTTACGCTGTTACCAAGACAACAGAAGTCACTACAGAGCGTTCCCTTGCTATGACATTCGTGACAGAAGTCGCAGATACAGATGGTTTGAGTGCAAAGGGCTACGAGCTAGTCGACAAGACTAAGGGAGTCCGCCCACAGACTGTGACAGAGGGCGCAGACAATGTGGTAGAGTTCGCAGTGAAGAAAGTGTCTGAGCAGCCTACACAGCCAGAGACGGACAAAGTGGATCAGCCTGAGTCTGCACAGCCGAAAACAGAAGCGTCACAATCAGAAGCATCAGCGACGACTGTCGAAAGAGAAATTGAAATCGAAGAACCATTTACTGCTGGTCGAACAACTACACAGCCAGTAAATGATTACTTAAAAGGCTTGTCTGTAGAGGAGCTTGGTAAGCTTAGTGTCAGTGATTTCGAAAACTTGCAAGTGACAGCAGAAGTGATTGCTTCCTTAGATGCAGCGCAACAGCGTGCTTTGACGCTTAGTCGGGCATTCCAAGAGTACTCTCGCAAGCGAAAAGAGGAAATCGCCTCTGGGACAAGTGGCTTCCGTTATGTACAAAATGGGACAGAAAGTGAAAAACTGTTTGGCTACAATCTTTATGACCCAGTTCCTTATGCTGGAGTTCCAAAAGACCCGACGGACAATTCCTTGACCTTTGCTACCTTTGCACTAACCGAAAATCAAACAATCAAATATATTCTTTCTATTGATAAGACTACGAATCAATATTTCATCACGAAGTATGATAGCAACAATCCTGGTGAGTTAGAGAGAAAATATATTCCAAATCCAGGTTTAGGTAACACAGGGGATATTGTAAGAATTGGTAGCGTTAGTGTGTATTTCCGAGATAATCGTGCGGGAACTGCTCAACAACTTCGTATCGTAGGAAATGCGGCAGAAGATCCTGAACGTGCAGGCAAAAAAACTTTTACTTTCCTTTACCATACTTCACTAAGAAGTACGGAAAATTATACAGCTGCAGGAACACCTATTCCGAGAATGGTTAGTCAGGACGTATATTTTGTAGAGCATAAGGAAGGAGCACCCGAAGATGAAGACAAGACTACTTGGAAGCAACTTCGTCCAAAGTATACTCGTACGGGTGTTACTTATAGTACCTATACGACAGAGATTGTGCCTATTCCTGGCTATGAGGTTTACTCAACGCCTTACAATAACACCGGTAGTTTGAACGAGGCAAGAACTCGTGCCCGTGTGGGAGATGTCGATATCCAAACATCTAATGGATATACTGCTACTAGTGTGGTTATTAGTGAGGATGGAACGAAAGTATTTACTGCAGTTGGGCCAGATGGTCAGCGAGTAGGAGTTTATACAAATGGACGCTTTACAGGTGAGTATTCTAAAGCCGTCGGTCCACAAGAGAGTGTAGGTTTTAAAACTGCAAATGGAGGTAATCCACAAGATTTTGTCAACAATTATCGTGTCCCTTCTAACCCAGTTGTTTATACCTATAAGGCAAAACCTCAGGTAGCGACAATTCGTTATGCCGAAGTGGATGATAACGGAGAAGAAGTCGTACAGATTGGTGGGGAAGACCGTGTCATAGGTATGGCTGGCACAGAGATAGGATATAGTACGACAGACCGCATAAATTCCCTATCTAATGCCTACAGCCTTGTATTAAACGGAGATGGCTTCACCAATCGAGCTGACAGGAATTTTGATGACAAGGTCGATGAAGTTTTAGTAGAAGAAGAAGTCTACGAAAATGGCGAAAAAGTTAAGAAATACTCTCTTAAGGAAGTGCCGACTCAGAGCTATGTTGTCAAATTGAAACGTAAAAATATCGGCGAAATTCAGACAGCAACGATTACCTATGTAGATGTAACGAACCCAGCTGATAAAAAAACGCTCGGAGAGGTCGATGAAACGCACGGTCGTCCAGGGGAAACCAGTGACTATCGCACTACTGACCGAATCAATGAGTACAAACTCAAAGGGTATAAAGTCGTATTCAATGACTACCCAGAAACAGGGGTGGCCTTTGATAACCTTCGTGATGAGAATAAAGATAAAGCAACTCAGAAGTTTACAGTTGAGTTGGTAGAGGTGATGACAGAAGTCACTCCAAATCTTGATGACCCGAACAATCCAGTACCGAACCCAAATGATCCAACAAATCCGCTGATACCAGGGGATCCGATTGATCCGAAGCAACCGGGTGGACCATTCTGGCCAACGGATGGTGGCTTAACAAGAGATGACCTCGTAAAAGAAGCGACTAGAACAATCCACTATGTCTATGAAAAGGATGGTTCCACGGCTGCTCAAGATGTCACACAAAAAATCACCTATGTCCGCACCGCAACAGTCAATAATGCAACAGGTAAAATCACGTATTCACCATGGAGAGCTGTTCCAACAGATACAGCACCTTCAGTCAAATCACCAGTTATCGCTGGTTATACGATTGTTGATAACGTAGAGACAGTTCCGTCTGCAGTAACGACTATTAACGAAGCAGGTGTGATTTCTGGACTTAGCGATGTAACGGTTAAATATCGTGAAATCACAGAAGATACTCAGTTTGCAACTATTACCTACAAGGACATTACGGATAAAGAAAATCCGAAAACGTTAGGAGATGTTGCAACAGTAAGTGGTCTAGTGGGAGAAACTGTATCGTATTCGACAGCAGACCGTATCAAAGAATTAGAAAATCAAGGATACGAAGTGGTGACAGATGGTGTGCCAAAACCAATCGTCTTTGACAACCAAAAAGACCCTTCAAAAACGGATCCAACGCAGAAATTTGAAGTGACTTTACGTCATAAAGTGACAACCATCACTCCAAACACACCAGAAGGAGAAGTTCCAACACCAGGTCAACCGATTAATCCTAGCAATCCAGACGGACCAAAATGGCCAGAGGAAGTCAGCAAGGTTAAGTTAAGTGTGACTCGTACAATTCGCTATCGTTATGCCAATGACCCTGACAACGATCTGAATAAAGTTTTTGAAGACGTTGTACAAACAGTAACTTATACACGTACCGTGACAGTTGACCACGTCACAGGTGATGTGACTACAACTCCTTGGGCACCAATCGGTGAAGAAACTGTTCCAGCTGTTGATTCTCCAGAAAAGGCAGGCTATACACGCGATAAAGCAACGGTTGCCGCAGCAACTCCAACGACGTCTGGAAGTGGCAATGACTTTACTGCTACTTTGACAGATGAAAAAGTTCTTTACACACCAGAAGTGCTTGAAAAAGGAAGTGTCAAATTTGTAGAAGTAGGAACACCTGAACCAAAATATCAATACAACTTGACTGGTAAGACAGGAGAAGCCTTTAAATATGATCCAGAAGAGAAAATAAACGAGTTCAAGAAAGCGGGCTATACGGTTACTAACAAGGACAATTACAGTCCAACGGGTACCTTTGACAATGTTCCAGACAACTCTCAAGACTTTGTTTATGAATTGACACCACGCATTGAACCAGTTACACCAGGCGACAAACCAGTTCCAGGAAAACCAGTTGATCCGAACGATCCAAACTCTCCGGTATGGCCAAAATCAGTTGAGAATCTTGAATTGACGAAGACCATCACGCGTACGATTACTTATGTGGACAATGCAGGGA
>NZ_JBFRYH010000096.1:0-5478 GCF_040984445.1 Streptococcus handemini | reverse complement strand
TTCCGTCAATGGCTATCAGGCGTTTCGAAAAACGAGTAAAATGTTTAGCTGATACCTCTGCCTCTTCAAGAAGAGCAGACCACATCTGTGTCACTTCTACTAGAACTTGAGGATCTAGAGTCGCAAAGACTCGTTGCAGCGTATCGTGAGACGGAATCCCATTTTCTAACCCCAACACGGTTCGCAAGGAAGACTCATAGGCAGTCCCAAACTCCTCAATTTCATCCCAATATTCTGCACCTGATAGACGCGCAAAGAAAATAAGCAAGACAATATCTGACAATGTGTGCTTAATTTTCCAGGATTCTCTATCATCACGGACACCTATCAAGAAATCCAGTATCTCATTCATAACAAAATCCTCCACTATCTCTAGTATAGCAAAGGATTCGAACTTAGTTTATGAAACTGTTATCTGAAAACGAAACTTTCTTCATGCGTTTGTCGTGAACAAAAGGAGAATTCCCCTGTTCCTTTTTGAAAATCCTATCTTGATTCTTCTGTACGGACACCTTGTCGATCCACCGACAAAATAACACACTCGCCATCTAAGGAAAGAGCATCAATAGCTTCTTTGATAACCTGTTCATTTTCTTTATTTGCTAGGACCATGACGGTTGGCCCTGCTCCTGATAGATAGGTTGCATAAGCGCCTAATTCATGACCTAGTTGACGAATCGGGTAAAATTCCTGAACCAGTTTTTGACGAAACGGCTCATGAAACATATCTGCTTCAATCGCTTTTCCAGCTTCAACCAAATCGCCTGTTAGCAACGCCGCAATAGCCACATTGGCAATGGAGCTTGCTGCAACAGCTTTTTTCGATGAAAATTGTGTTGGCAAGACACCACGACTCTCACTCGTACGCAAGGGATAGCTAGGAATAAAGGCAACAAAACTAGCTGCTGGAAAATCCGTGACAATCTTTGCCACTTTTTTATTGACATAGCTGGAGATAACCAAATTCCCAAAAATCGCAGGCGCTACATTGTCTGGATGCCCTTCAATTTCTGTTGCCAAACGCAATTTTTCCTCATCTGTCAATGCTAGATGAGCTAATTGATTTGCTAGTTCAATTCCTGCTACGATGACAGAACTAGAGGAACCAAGTCCACGTGCAAGCGGAATATCACTCGTCATCCGCACATGATGAGGTTGCAAGTCTGGACAAACCTTCAAGGCCGTTTTGATAAGTAGATTGTATTGATCAGAAGGCACAAATTCTAAATCATGCTCGACAAACCATTCATCTTGCGGTTTGACAATGTCAATTGTTAAATATTTTGATAGCGCAACACCGACAGAATCAAAACCTGGTCCAATATTGGCACTGGTTGCTGGTACGGTAATTTTCATCTTATTCCCCCAGCACCTTAAAGGAATTTTGAAGCGTAAAATCAGCTGCTTCTGCTAAGTTGTTTGTCACACGTTCTAACTGAGTTTTACTCATACTATGGGTCACGACAACAAGATGTGCCTGCTCACCATCAGAAGCCTGTTGGAGAATTTGCTTGAAGGAAATTTCTTCAGCATTGAAAATCTCAGCCAATTGGAGCAAGGTCCCATTTTTGTCTGGTGCCAAGATAGAGAAATAATACTCACTACGCACATCACTTGGGGCTGCAATTTGAAGCGGACGAGAAAATTCATTAAAGGCTTTCCCAACTGTCTCGTCTTTCAAACGACGAATAATACGAATAATATCTGCTGTTACACTAGCTGCTGTTGGTTTTTGACCAGCTCCTGGCCCATAGTACATGGATTGACCAATTCCGATTGACTCGACAAATACAGCATTCATCACACCATTGACACTTGCCAAGGGGTGTTGTTTTGGCAAGAAGGTTGGTGACACTTCAGCTGACAAACCAGAGGCTGTTTCTCGAATATCACCAACCAATTTGATAACATAACCCAATTCCTGTGCTACCGCTACATCATCTGGTGAAATAGTCGAGATTCCCTTATGCTCAACATTGTCAAAATCAATTGTCATTCCAAAACCAAATTGACTGAGGAGAACGGCTTTGTAGGCCGCATCAATTCCTTCGACATCATTGGTTGGATCAGATTCTGCATATCCTAATTCTTGAGCTGTTTTCAAGGCTTCTTCATAGGTCCAACCCTCATCTACCATTTTAGTCATCATAAAGTTTGAGGTACCATTGAGGACACCTAGGATACGGGTTACTTTGTCAGATACCAATGAATTTGACAGGGTACGCAAAATAGGAATGCCGCCCGCAACAGCTGCTTCATAATACAGTGCGACATTGTTCTTCTCAGCTAACATCCGCAACTCACTTCCGTGAACAGCCAGTAAATCTTTATTAGCTGTGACAACGTGTTTCCCAGACTCCAAAGCACGACTAATAAAGGTTTTGGCAGGCTCGATACGCCCCATCAGTTCAACAATAATCTGAATATCCTTATCAGCCAAAATCTCATCTACATTTGTCACAAAATAATAGTCGTGTCCTGCTGCTTCTAAGCGTTCTTTTTCCGCATCGTCCCGTACCAATACTTTTGCAATTTCAATCGTATCTTGTGCAGCTTGCTGAATCTTTTCAGCATTTTCCTTCAGTAGGAACGGAATCCCACTTGCTACCGTTCCAAATCCTAATAATCCAATCTTAACCGACATACAAACTCCTTAAAAAGTATTTCTACTATTATAGCAGATAATGAGAGAAATTGGCAAAAAATTTGGTATAATAGAAATATATTAAAAAATAGTAGAATAATACCCTAGTCCATCAAACTATCGCTATCTCGTTGGTGTATTTTGCCTAAAAGACAGGTCTGTAGAAAAATGACTAGATCAATGAAAAAAGGAGGTTGCCATGGCAGCACAACGAAGTCGAACCCGTCGTAGAAATGGAAAACGTCAACAGTACAGGAAGAACTTTTGGGGTGTTTTTCTGGCGCTAGCTGCTATTCTAGCCATTTCTCTCACTCTCTATATTAAACGTGATTGGCTCTTGGCGCTCACTACACCAACTCCCTCAACAACAAGTCAAATCAGTCAGATACCTCAAGATTCGAGCAGCTCCTCTTCCACAAATAGTGATACAGCCGCTACTGAGAAGGGGAACATTGTCTGGGAAAAACAAGAAGCTCCTGTCAAAATACCAATTCTCATGTACCACGCTATTCATGTCATGGCGCCTGAAGAAGCCACAAATGCGAATTTGATTGTCGATCCGACTACCTTTGAGAGCCATTTGAAAGCCTTGAAAGAAGCAGGCTACTATACTCTCACACCCGAAGAGGCTTACAAAATTCTAACTGAAAATGTCCTTCCAAAGGGTAAGAAAGTTGTCTGGCTTACCTTTGATGACAGCCTTTGGGACTTCTACAGTATCGCCTATCCCTTGTTAAAACAATACAATATGACTGCAACCAATAACGTCATTACAGGTGTTACTGATATACAGCCAGATCATTTGACATTAGAACAAATCAAAGAAATGCAAGCAAATGGAATGTCCTTCCAGAGCCATACTGTCAATCACCCAGATTTGGAATATAGCACACTAGAAGCCCAAGAAACCGAACTAAAAGACTCTAAAGATTATTTAGACCGACAACTGAATCAAGATACTATCGCAATAGCCTATCCAGCCGGTCGCTATTCTAATCAGACCATCCAAACGGTCGAGAATACTCACTACAAGTTAGGAGTAACGACCAACGAAGGTCTTGCTTCTGCCGCAGACGGATTCCTTACCTTAAATCGCATACGAATTCTTCCAGTCACAACGGCAGAACTCTTGTTGCAGATTATTGAGAAATAATGATAACTTCATTGCGAAAGTCCGTAACAACGGGCTTTTATTATATGTTAAAACCTTTATCTAATACTTATTTAATACCAAAATCTGAACACAATGCTCTCCTCAAAGATTTGTTTTTCGTTATTATATTACTTAAACAGATATTTCCTTGGTGATTGTCAATTTATTGTAACCGCCCCATAACGAAGTATATTGAAAAGTTCCAAAGTCGCTTTGACTCTGGAACTTTTCCTATTTGCAGTAGTTCTGAATTTGTTCAGCCCATGATAAATAAGCCTCTAGAACTTCCTTTTTAGCGAGCGTCTCCTCGTTAGGTAGATTGTCTAGAAGATAGGTCATATATTTCTCTGAATCAAGGCCGTGTCGCTTAGCTGTTTCCAAAAGACTAAGGATGATAGCTGTCGCCTTGGCTCCCTCAAAGCTTTGAGAGAAAAGCCAATTTTTACGCCCCATAACCAAAGTCTTCATAGCCCTCTCTGCTATATTGTTAGACAGGACTAAGTTGCCGTCCGAGAGAATGGTTCGGAAGGTGGTTTCATATTTAAGGCTATACTCTAAGGCAATACCCAATTTAGAACCTGGCAAGACTGCTTGAGCACGACACCAGGCAAAGAACTCGTCTATCAAGGGCGCCAACTCTATCTGACGTTTATGCAGTCGCTCCTCGCTAGACAAATCTGCCCAGTCATGCTCCAAGGCAAATAGGCGATCGCAATAGGCTAATCCCTTAGCCCCTAAAGAGGTCTTGTCCGCTTTCTTAGGGGTTGCATCGAAGAACTTTCTTCTGACATGCGCCCAACAACCCACTAATTCAGCCTGATTCAACTGACGGTAAGTACTCAGCGGTTCGCAGTTAACCAAGCTTAGCATCGCTTCGCTCCTAAACCTTGGACTGCTATCGCATAGGCAGAACTAGAGGACTAAAGTCCTAAGTTACTGCCGTAACATGTCACAATGTACATAGCCTGCGTAATCCCCAAGAAACTCCTTCACAACTAAACCACTCCGTCGCTTATCATGATGATAGAGCGTGATGCCCTGTTCTTCATGCTTGCCAGATAAGAAAGTCCAATAATAGGTCAGCTGGCTATCATTTTCTAAGACCTTATAGGAGGTTTCATCCGCATGGAGAATAGGCTGTTTCCGTAATTTCTCGTGCAACAGATCATAAATTGGCTCGAAATAATACTGACTAGACTTGATGTGCCAGTTCGCTATTTCTTTCCGTGTGATGGGCAAGCCAAGCTTATGCCATTCCTCTTCCTGCCGATAATTTGGCACCTTCAGATTGAACTTCTGATGAATCGTATGGGCAATGATGGAGGCTGACCCAAAGCTATGTGCTAAAGGAGCCTTAGGAACAGGAGCCTTGATAATCTTATCGCTCAGATTCTTCTGACTACATGCCTGACACTTGTAAGCGTGTTGGACATGGTCAATCCGCTTTAATTGTGCAGGAATGAAGACCAACTCTTGTCGTTGAACAGTTGAGCCAATCTCCTTCAACTGACCATGGCAGTCTGGACAAGTGCAGTCTTCACCCTGTAATTCGTGATGAACAATCTCTGGAGTGAATTGACTAAAAATAGCCTGACGAACTCCCTTAGCCTTCTTGCATTTGTAGGTAATGTTTTCTGTTTCAACTGGGCAAGTCAGATTCTTCTTCTGGTAGGCTTTCCTC
>NZ_JBFRYH010000095.1:0-5523 GCF_040984445.1 Streptococcus handemini | reverse complement strand
GCCTTAAATATGAAACCACCTTCCGAACCATTCTCTCGGACGGCAACTTAGTCCTGTCTAACAATATAGCAGAGAGGGCTATGAAGACTTTGGTTATGGGGCGTAAAAATTGGCTTTTCTCTCAAAGTTTTGAGGGAGCCAAGTCAACAGCTATCATCCTTAGTCTTTTGGAAACGGCTAAGCGACACGGCCTTGATTCAGAGAAATAGATGACCTATCTTCTAGATAATCTACCTAACGAGGAGACGCTCGCTAAAAAGGAAGTTCTAGAGGCTTATTTACCATGGGATGAACAAATTCAGAACTACTGCAAATAGGAAAAAGTTCCAGAGTCAAAGCGACTTTGGAACTTTTCAATATACTCCGTTATGGAGCGGTTACCATTTTTCAACCAATCACCTATTCATTTAACATAAAAAAATACCGCAGAAAGACTGTCAAGGTGACAAATTTTCCGCAGTGTTGGGTTTATTTCCGATACATCTTAAACTGGAGATAAAGATCGTTGTAGTCGCCTAGGAGCTTGCGACCAAGGTTGTCGTAGACTTCTAGGTTTTTCAAGGTTTCTTCTGAAGGATAGAAGGCCTTATCATTTTTGACTTCATCTGGTAGCATTTCCTTGGCCTTAGTATTTGGCGTTGCATAGCCGATATACAAGGCATTCTGGTAGGCATTTTCTGGGCGAAGCATAAAGTTGATAAAGGCGTAGGCCCCTTCAATATTTTTTGCGGTCTTAGGAATCACCATATTATCAAACCAGAGATTGGAACCTTTTGAAGGTACGACATAGTGCAAGTTCTCATTACCGTCTAGCATTTCACTTGCTTCACCAGAGAAACTTACGGCAATTGCTGCTGCATCTTGAATCATGTAACCCTTGATTTCATCAGAGACAATCGCCTTGATGTTGGGAGTCAACTCGTACAAGTAATCTGCAGCTTTTTCTAGCTCGTCTTTGTTACGAGAATTGAGACTGTAGCCAAGGGTCTGAAGACCAATTCCCATGCCCTCACGGGCACCGTCTACCAACATAATGTTATCACGGTATTCTTCTGACCACAAATCTTCCCATTCCCGAGGAGGATGTTCGACCATCGTCTCATTGTAGACGATTCCCAAAGTTCCCCAGAAATAAGGAATGGAGTAATCATTATTCTTATCAAAGCTTAAGCCAAGAAACTTCGGATCGATATTTTCAAGACCCTTGATTTTTTTCTTGTCGAGCTTGACCAGCAGATGTTCATCCATCATCTTAGAAATCATGTACTCAGACGGAATGGTTAAGTCATAGGTTGTTCCGCCCTGCTGAATCTTGGTGTACATGGCTTCATTAGAGTCAAAGGTCTGGTAATCGACTTTGATACCTGTTTCTTCTGTAAACTTGTCTAAGAGTTCAGGATCAATATAGTCTCCCCAATTGTAGATGACTAATTTTTCAGTTGTTCCCTCGTTGGATTGACTTTCTAATTGATGACTAATTCCAAAGAGAGCAAAGATAATTACGATAATACCGATTAAAAAAGAATACAATCGTTTCATTAGCTGGCCTCCTTTTCACGTGAAATGAAATAATAGCCCACCACCAATAAGATACTAAACAGAAAGACTAGAGTTGATAGGGCATTGATTTCAAGAGAAATTCCCTGACGGGCACGTGAGTAAATCTCAACAGAAAGGTTAGAATAACCATTTCCTGTTACAAAGAAGGTCACGGCAAAATCATCTAATGAATAGGTAAAGGCCATGAAATAGCCTGCGATAATCGCTGGTGTCAAATACGGCAACATGATTTCTCTGAGCATTTGGAACTGACTCGCTCCTAAATCATAGGCTGCAAGCACCATATCATCATTCATTTCCTTGAGTCGAGGTAAAACCATCAGAACAACAATGGGAATTGAAAAGGCCACATGACTCAAAAGAACAGATACAAATCCAAGTTGGAAGCCAATCACGGTAAAGAGAATCAGGAAGCTCGCCCCAATCATCACATCTGGTGCTACCATAAGGATATTATTGAGGGACAACAAAGTGTTCTGCCATTTTTGTTTACTCTGATAAATATAAATCGCTCCAAAAGTTCCGATAACCGTCGCAATCAAGGAACTTAGAAAGGCCAAGAGGAAGGTCTGAGCTAAAATCAGCATCAAACGGCTATCGCCTAACATGGAGGCAAAATATTCCGTAGTGAAGCCTGTAAATCCATTCATATCACTGCCCTCATTAAAGGCATAGGCAATCAGATAAAAAATCGGGAGATACAGAACAAGGAAGGTAATGGTAAGGTAAACTTTTCCAAATTTTTTCATCATTTCTTCCTCTCTTTCGTTAGCCACATGGTCAGAAGCATTGCCAAAATTAGGACGACACCTACGGTTGAACCCATACCCTGATTTTGAGTTGTAAGGAAATGCTGTTCAATCGCTGTTCCAAGTGTAATGACACGATTTCCTCCGATCAAACGGGTCAGCATGAACAAGCTTAAACTCGGAATAAAGACAGCTTGGACCCCGCTCCTCACACCATTCATAGAGAGAGGAAAAATAACTTTTGTAAAGGTTTGCCAAGAACTAGCACCCAAATCACGACTAGCATAGATGAGATGTTGATCCAAATCATCCAAAGCATTGAAAATTGGCAAAATCATAAAAGGAATTTCAATGTAGCTAGCAACTGTGATAAAGGAAAAATCAGTAAAGAGAATCTGCTGCGTTCCCAAGCCCATAAAACTTAAAAATTGATTGATTGAGCCATGCTGACCAAAAATTCCGATAAAGGCATAGGCTTTCAAAAGCAAATTGACCCAGGTCGGTAAAATAATCAACATCAACCAGAGCTGCTTGTGTTTTAATTGAGTAAGAAAAAAAGCAGTCGGATAGCTAATTAACAAGGTCACAAGGGTAATAATCCCTGCATAGAGAATCGAGTTCATACTCATCCGCAAATAGGTCATATTGGGAGAGTTGAAATAAGTCTGGTAATTCGCAAAGGTAAACTGCCCATCAATCCCCAAAAATGATTTGTAAACAATCATGGCAACAGGTGCCATGACAAACAAGGCAATCCAAAGGGCATAAGGAAGAACGAACAAGCTAGAGGTTTTCTTCATTTCGTTCCTCCTCAATGGCATTAATCAAGCCATCTTCGACTTCTTCGACCTCCACATATTCTTCGATACGAGCATCAAACTCTTCTTCAGTTTCATTGAGGCGCATGATATGAATATCTTCTGGTTCAAAGTCTAGCCCAATCACCTCGCCTTCAATTGCCTTACGGGTCGAGTGAATCATCCACTCATTACCTAAATCATCATAGGCGATAATCTCATAATGGACACCACGAAAGAGCTGGGTATCGACTTTCACCTTTAATTTTCCTTCTTCTGGCAAGGTAATTTGCAAATCTTCTGGACGAATAACCACCTGAACAGGTTCATTTGGCTTCATTCCTCCATCCACTGCTTCAAATCGCTTGCCATTAAATTCAACCAAGTAGTCTTCAATCATGCGACCTGAAATGATATTGGATTCTCCGATAAAGGTCGCAACAAAATGGTTAATCGGCTCATCATAAATATCAACTGGTGTACCTGATTGAACAATCTCGCCTTCATTCATGACAAAAATCCAATCACTCATGGCTAGTGCTTCTTCCTGATCATGCGTGACAAAGACAAAGGTAATGCCAAGACGTTGTTGCAACTCACGCAATTCATACTGCATATCAGTTCGTAATTTCAAGTCAAGCGCTGACAAGGGCTCATCCAGTAAGACCACCCGAGGCTCGTTGATAATGGCACGAGCAATCGCCACCCGTTGACGTTGCCCACCAGACAACTTTTGAATCGCACGTTTTTCATAGCCTGCCAGACGGACCATTTTGAGGACTTCCGTCACACGTTGCTCAATTTCTTCCTTAGGGATTTTTCGTAATTTAAGGGGAAAAGCTACGTTTTCAAAAACAGTCATGTGCGGAAAAAGCGCATAAGACTGGAAGACCGTGTGAACATCACGCTTATTGGTCGGCACATCATTGATGCGCTCACCGTCCAGATAAATATCACCTGAAGTCGCATCTAGTAGCCCTGCAATGATATTTAGAATCGTTGATTTCCCTGAACCAGAAGCACCTAAAAGGGTATAAAACTTCCCTTCTTCTAGCTCAAAGTTAATATCCTTTAAAACGACTGTGCCACTGTCTTCAAATACTTTTGAAACGTTCTTAAATTCGATGATTGGTTTCTTCAATTCTCATAAATTCCTTCTTTATATGGATTACAGATTAGAGGCTCTGTTAGGCCTTTTCTGACTCTAAGGTAGGGTAACTACCTTCTATACTACCGGCTACGATAGGCTTCACCTCCCTTACTGTTTAAGATGTTTTATTTCGATTTCTTTAATCTAAGGAGTCTCCTAAGATCCGTACTTCCCGCTCTAAGGTGACTCCAGAGTGCTGGTTAACCTTGTCAATCACGTAGGCTACTAGATCTTCGTAATCTTGTGCTGTCCCATTTGAGACATTCACCATAAAACCTGCATGTTTTTCAGATACTTCAACACCGCCAATACGATGACCTTTTAAGCCAGCCTCCATAATCAATTGACCCGCAAAATGCCCCATAGGACGTTTAAAGACGGAACCACACGATGGATGTTCCAAGGGTTGTTTCAATTCACGTAAATGAGTCAATCGTTCCATTTCTTGCTGAATAGCCGTATGATTCCCAGGTTTTAGAGCGAATTTTGCCGACAGGACAATTGCTCCATTCTCCTGTAAAACGGAAGACCGATAGCCAAAGGTCAGCTCACGTGCATCCAGCGTTTCAACATAGCCTTTCGGTGTTAAAATTTGAGCCGAAACCAGGATATGGGCAATTTCTCCACCGTAAGCTCCTGCATTCATAAAGACTGCTCCGCCAATACTTCCAGGAATCCCGCAAGCAAACTCAAAACCTGATAGGGAATGGTGGGCGGCAACTTGAGTTGTCTGAATCAAATTGGCTCCCGCCTCTGCCTCAATCGTATAGCCTGAGACAGTAATGCTATTTAACTTGTCCATGCGGATTACAAAGCCACGAATCCCTCCATCACGAACGATGATATTGCTTGAATTTCCTAACACCATCCAAGGAATCTTTTCCTCATTGGCAAAAGTTACAATCCGCACCAACTCATAGCGATTCCGAGGAAAGGCCAAGTAATCAACTTTACCTCCAACTTTTGTATAGGTGTATTCTTTTAATGGCTCATCAAACCGAATATCAATTTCAGCCAAGGCTATTCTTATTTTTTCTTTCATCCTAACTCTCATTTCAAACTACATTCAGTCCATTATACCAAAAATCCCAGTAGAAAACGATAAAAAAGGAACAAAAGGCACGACAAACGCATGAAACGGTCTTCGGCTTTTTTCTACCTCAAACACTTTTTTGATTTAAAGTAATCGTTTTAAATACTGGTCAAAGGATAGACTAAGGACATATTTCTTACGACGCATGCTCATTTTCTTTCCAAAATCCAACCG
>NZ_JBFRYH010000094.1:0-5545 GCF_040984445.1 Streptococcus handemini | reverse complement strand
TGCGGACATTATCAACCTAGCCATGGATGACTTGAACAGGTTGGCAAGTGAGCATTGTGAATTTATTGAAAGGGTGGCAAAAGATGGATTTTCAGGAACTAAGCAATATAGCAGATAAACATGAGTTAAATATCGAAGATGTAGGAGTTATCAATTGCTTTCTCCAAGCCCATGCAAGAATGAATAGTAAAAGATACGCCATTTTACACGTCTTTCAAATGGGCAAGATAGCAGGAATCAGACAAGAAAGGAAGCGTAGACATGGCAATAGATGAAATCAATTTACCGATTGGCCAAAAAATAATATTGGTGATTATCCTCGCTATCGTGAATGTGCTTCTATGGCGACATCTGGGGCATTTTCAGCTTGATAGCAAGCCCAAAAAGAAGCCAACGGATAAAGATACTAGGAAGCTACAAAATGCGAACTATGGGGCTTATATCCAAGCACAGGGACGATACTACAATTAGGGGGGTGCGAATGGCAGAAAAGACACTACCAAGCAATTATAGGCGAGTACTTGAGCTTATCCCCAAAGGGAGCGAGCGCCCTATCACAAACAGAGAAATACAGACAATTACAGGACTAAGCGAGCGAGCCATCAGGGAAATTGTGCAACGGTTAACAGTTCGCTATCAAATCCCCATCGGAATCTTGCGGAGCAATACACCAGGCTATTATTTCCCAACGAATGACGCTGAACGCTTTCAAGGTATGATAGAGCTTGATAAACAGGTCACAGAGGAACAGAAACGGCTTGAGGTCATCAAGTATGGCAATCTGAACGAACAAGAAAAATACTTGAAAGGGGGCTAGCCATGGAGGGGATTTTCAGTACAGGCTACGAGCGTAGACTGTTAGAGCAGAATTTGAAAGCCGTTAGCGCCTTTCTAGAGCATTACAACAAGCCAAAACCCAAGATATTGGGATTGATTTCACTTCCAGAGCTAAAAGACGATTTAAAAATAAGCTACAACACAATACAGCGATGGGAAAATGCAGGGCTTAAACGCTACGAGCCTCCTGTAGAGGATGGGCGGACTGTATTCTATAAAATCACTGATGTATTGATATTTTTGGGGGTTGATCATGTATGACATTTTAGAGTTGACCTTACACCGTGATAAATTATCATTTTTCGGCTTTCTGAAGAATAATCCAACTAGAATAATAAAGAATGGGGACTATTACAAATTTCTGTACTTGCTACCGCCTGATGTTGGGTTGACGGACTTTAGTTATAAGGGTATCACGGTCAAGATTGCAGAAAGAAGCATAGAAGACCATTGGGAACTTGTTCGAGACTTCCCGCCAGCTCTTGCAGGGGTTGACCTTGTGGAGGTGTTGGAGGATTTAGAAATTCACAGGCTGGAACAAGCACGGCAGGGCATCGGGCTTGAGTTGGGCGGTTGGGTATTTGATACCATTGTCAACGGTCTATATACAGAGCAGGACACAGCGCATTTTGTCCGCCTGATGTTTGTATATGGCTATGACTTTGAACAGCTGACAAGCTTATTTAGTGCCATCGTGAAGCGGTTGGAATTGGCTAGCTATTTCCTTGCAACCGCTAAAAAAATCTATAAGGGGGTAGAATTTGGATAGACAAGAGATTGTAGATAGTATCATCAAACAAGACGAAGCCCCAAAGAAAGAACCAAAACCAACCCATCAAGAACTTGCCCCCGCTTTTCGGACGTATGGAAAAACTCAGCTACCAACTCGAAGCCCTTATAATGTGGTTTTGGTTTTTGAACAACATCAAAGCATTTTCAAGGGGGTAAGGTATAATGATTTTTCGAAGACGATTGAAAAGACCAAGCCAACACCGTGGGGGACTGGTAAAGGTTTTTGGAGTGAAGAAGATACAAAGTTATCTATTGCTTTTATTGATGAAAAATATGGCTTTGCGCCAACTAGGGAGAACGTAGAAATTGCCATCTTAAAAATTGCCAAGGGAAACACTTATCACCCTGTAAAAGACCGAATAGAGTCGCAAAAATGGGACGGAGTGCAACGGGCTGAACGGTATTTCATTGACTTGCTCGGGTGCCCTGATACTAGCTACGTCCGTGAGGTAACAAGGCTTTGGCTGACGGGGTTAATTGCACGCATTTATCAGCCGGGGATAAAGTTTGAAATTGTGCCGATTTTGACGGGTGGGCAAGGTTTGGGAAAGAGTACGGCAACCAAGCGATTATTGCCTGAATTTCATTCGGATAGCGTCCGAAAGTTTGGCGACCATGCGGAAGACTACCGTATTTTACAGACTAATGCCATTATTGAATTCGGGGAGCTAAAAGGCTTTAAAAAGACAGCCATCGAAGCGGTTAAGAATTTCATTAGCGCATCAAGTGACGATATAAGGGCACTTTATAGCAGGAAACCGGAAAAAAATGACCGTCATTGTGTTTTTATTGGCACTTCTAACGCTAAGGGCTTTTTAAAGGACGAGGGCAAAGAGCGGCGCTTTTATCCTATCCAATGCGGTGTAAATGATGTAGCTTGTCACCCTATGGAGAAAGAAGAAGGGTATTTCTTGCAGGTATTGGCAGAAGCTAAAAAATGGTACGACGAGGGGCAACCCTTGACCATTTCAAGCGCTTTAGATGCGGAACTGGAACAAATACAGGAAGCCTACAAGGTGGAAGATCCAGAAAAAGAAGCAATCTTAGAGTATTTAGGTTATTTTTATCCGCCTGTAGACTGGTACGAGTTATCACCGCATGAGCGTAGGCAGTATTTTTTAAAGCACTTGCGCGAGCCTTTGGACGATAACCAATCCTATAAAGATTTTCCATTGGCATTTGGTAAAATTGGAATCGAAATCACAACCCCCAACGAAGTGGCTTATATCGTTTTTAATGAAAATCCAACCAAAGGACGAGGGGGACACTATAGCCAAAAAGCTAGGGATGTGCTGGACAATCACAGGGACTGGGAGCGGTCAGAAATCAAGAAAAGATTATGGAAAAAAGGAACCCCAACCCCTTACTATTTCAGGAAAAGGCTTTAAAGCTACTAATGCTACCGATATGCTACAGAGTTTCTACAAGAGAAAAGTCAGGTATATCAAGGCTTTTTATCTCTTGTAGCTATTTGTAGAAATAAAATATATAAAATAATATATAAGACAACACCGCTTTCCCGTTTTTTCCCTGAAAAAGTTTTTTATTGAGTTTCATGCTACATCAGCTACAAAAATGAGCGAAACCCTTGGGAGAGTAAGGCGGAACCATTGTAGAATTACCCTGCTTCTAAAGCTCGGTAATTGCTCCAAAGCTACAAAAAGGAGAAAAAAATATGAATCGATACCACTATCAGACAGAGGCACCACAATTTGACACCATTGACAGAATTAAAATAGGCATACAAGGCTATATCATCGGCTTATATCCGCAACCAGATGTAGAAATCACACTGACCAAGCTAGAAACAGGGTGGCGACTGGTGGCAGAGTATGAAGCTGATAGAGATTTGACGGAGAGCCTTGAGCGAATCGCAGGAGCTTATAAAAAGCGATGAAATCTATGGTAAAAAAGAAGTTTTTTGCTATGTATTTAACATATTGAAAAAATGTAAATTAGAAATAAAGAAAACCAAGCTAACCCCTTGAGAGATAAGGGAGTGAAAAAGGTTCTACAAATTTAACAGAATAGAAGATATGTTAAATTTAAGCGATAGAAAAAGAGGGTAAAAATATGGAAAAAGAGCACAAGAATTTGCTTCCGTTTTTGGAAGACAATTTTGTCATTTTTCAAAAAAATGATATAATAGAAATGCGGAAGTTGCCAGCCTATGGCAGTCTAATTTTTACGGTACAAGATAATAAAATAGTACAAATTGAGACACGGCAAAAAGAAAAAATATAGCTGACTGGAAAGCCAGAGGCATGATAGTAGAGTTTCACAGCTCTTTATCATGCCTCTTTTTCTGTTCTGGAAAGGAATATATGGAACATCAAGCACGGGCTAGGGATAAACCCAAAAATAACCGATAACCCATCACAAAATAACCAAAAAGGAGTAGAAAAATGAAAACATTACAAGAAATTAAGAAAGAATTATTAGCAATTAAAGAAAAAAATTTGGCAGATATTGCCCATTATCAATCAGAAATCGAAAAAAGCGATACAAATATCGCAATAGCTAAGCAGAAATTATTAAAAGCCCAAGAGGATATAGACGCAAATGCCTATAATAATGCAAAAAATGAACTCTGGACAGCTCAAAATACTAGGGAAATGCTTGTGACGCAATTGAATAAATTGACACATGAGCCACTTATGCCAATCACTGACTATAGAAAACTGGTAAAAGAAGTACATGAACTACATGAAAAAACACAAAAAGGATTTTTTACAGAAGCCGAAACAGTTTTACCAACTTTAGAAAAAATCAGCGAAAAAGCTCAAATAGAGCTTGAAGACTGTAAGGAAGTCCTTGAAATCTTAAAAAATACTATAAGCAAAAACAGGGAAGAATATACCAAATCAGAAACAGGAGCGCTAGACTCTACACTATTTAGCATGAGACCATATACTGATATATATTTCCCGCTTGCATTTAACGCTATCAAAAATCAAATCAAATAGGAGTTTTTTTATGAACAATGAAGAATTAACACAGTATTATAAAGAGTTTGGGGAAGCAATGAAAAACTCAGCCGCAAAACTTCAAGACACTACCACAAAACAAACCCCAGAAGAACATGACCCCTATAATTGGTATAACGATTTGGAAGAAAAAATAAGAAGAAACCGAGAAGAAAAAGAAAAGCGTTCAATAGAAGCAAGGGAAAAACTCCGACAAAAAGCAATAAATAAGCGAAATAGAGACCAGCAACTTTTTCACAAAGCTCTAGAGAAGTCACATAGTGAAACCATCGCCAAACGTGAAAAAGAAATAGAAGAGAAAAAAGCAAAAATAGCCGAGCAGATAGAAGAAGAATATGAGTATATACATGGTATCCGTACCGAAAAAACGAAGAACTTTTATAAAAGTATTCTAAATGAGTTGAACGAACAACTAAAAAACAATTAGAAAAAAATAGCGTTTTGACTATTGAATGTGACATAATGAAAAAATGTTACATTCATTTTTAAAGATTTAACCTAAACCATTGATAATATTGAGGTTTTTGGGGTGGTGTTGAAAGTAACAGAATACAAGATAAGTTACATTCAGATAACTAAAAAATCATCCTCTTAATTCCAGTTATTAAGAATGGTCATCCATCTGATATTGATAACTTACAGCTTGCTCATTGGCAATGTAATAGACAGAAGTCTGATAAGTTATATGCTGATGAAAGAGCAAGCGACAAAAAAGTAATTGGAAATCGCAACCTTCCGCAAAGCTGTGATTGGATTTTATACAAAGGATAATATCATGGTAATGTGCAGAAATTGAAAATTGAAAATCTTGCAGTCTTGTCAGGAAGGGGGGCTATCACCCTCCCCACGGAGGCTCGCGAGCTTCCCGCCGTCACTATGCATTTTTTCATGCGTGCAAGAAACAAAAAAAGGAGAAAAAAATGAAAAAA
>NZ_JBFRYH010000093.1:0-5884 GCF_040984445.1 Streptococcus handemini | reverse complement strand
TAGCTAAGCGACTACCATATCTCACAGGGGGCAACCCCCAACTACTTCCGGCGTTCTAGGGCTTAACTGCTGTGTTCGGCATGGGTACAGGTGTATCTCCTAGGCTATCGTCACTTAACTATTCTTTGAGTGTTTCCACACTCAAAATTGAATATCTATTCTCTAATAACAATAGTATCCCTCTAAACACTATGCTTCTCAATGAAATTGTACTCAGACTAAAATCTTAGTGAAAAAGATAAACTTCCTTGTGCATCTTACACACTGCGTCAGTTTCCTATTTTCATACAGATTTCTTACGTCTTCGTTACTTATTCTAGGATAAGTCCTCGAGCGATTAGTATTGGTCCGCTCCATTGCTCACACAACTTCCACTCCCAACCTATCTACCTGATCTTCTCTCAGGGCTCTTACTAACTTTACGTTATGGGAAATCTCATCTTGAGGTGGGTTTCACACTTAGATGCTTTCAGCGTTTATCCCTTCCCTACATAGCTACCCAGCGATGCCTCTGGCGAGACAACTGGTACACCAGCGGTAAGTCCACTCTGGTCCTCTCGTACTAGGAGCAGATCCTCTCAAATTTCCTACGCCCGCGACGGATAGGGACCGAACTGTCTCACGACGTTCTGAACCCAGCTCGCGTGCCGCTTTAATGGGCGAACAGCCCAACCCTTGGGACCGACTACAGCCCCAGGATGCGACGAGCCGACATCGAGGTGCCAAACCTCCCCGTCGATGTGAACTCTTGGGGGAGATAAGCCTGTTATCCCCAGGGTAGCTTTTATCCGTTGAGCGATGGCCCTTCCATGCGGAACCACCGGATCACTAAGCCCGACTTTCGTCCCTGCTCGAGTTGTTGCTCTCGCAGTCAAGCTCCCTTATACCTTTACACTCTGCGATTGATTTCCAACCAATCTGAGGGAACCTTTGGGCGCCTCCGTTACCTTTTAGGAGGCGACCGCCCCAGTCAAACTGCCCGTCAGACACTGTCTCCGATAGGGTTCACCTATCCGGGTTAGAGTGGCCATAACACAAGGGTAGTATCCCAACAGCGCCTCTGTCGAAACTGGCGTCCCGACTTCTTAGGCTCCTACCTATCCTGTACATGTGGTACAGACACTCAATATCAAACTGCAGTAAAGCTCCATGGGGTCTTTCCGTCCTGTCGCGGGTAACCTGCATCTTCACAGGTACTAAAATTTCACCGAGTCTCTCGTTGAGACAGTGCCCAAATCATTACGCCTTTCGTGCGGGTCGGAACTTACCCGACAAGGAATTTCGCTACCTTAGGACCGTTATAGTTACGGCCGCCGTTTACTGGGGCTTCAATTCAGATCTTCGCGTTACCGCTAAACCCTCCTCTTAACCTTCCAGCACCGGGCAGGCGTCACCCCCTATACATCATCTTACGATTTAGCAGAGAGCTGTGTTTTTGATAAACAGTTGCTTGGGCCTATTCACTGCGGCTCAGTCTAACTGAGCACCCCTTCTCCCGAAGTTACGGGGTCATTTTGCCGAGTTCCTTAACGAGAGTTCTCTCGCTCACCTGAGGCTACTCGCCTCGACTACCTGTGTCGGTTTGCGGTACGGGTAGAGTATGATACATCGCTAGAAGCTTTTCTTGGCAGTGTGACATCACTCACTTCGCTACTAATCTTCGCTCCCCATCACAGCTCAACGTTATAGGTATAAGCATTTGACTCATACCACGCCTCACTGCTTAGCCGGACTCTTCCAGTCGTCCGGTTGAGTTAGCCTACTGCGTCCCTCCATCACTTCATACTCTAGTACAGGAATATCAACCTGTTGGCCATCGGATACACCTTTCGGTCTCTCCTTAGGTCCCGACTAACCCAGGGCGGACGAGCCTTCCCCTGGAAACCTTAGTCTTACGGTGGATGGGATTCTCACCCATCTTTCGCTACTCATACCGGCATTCTCACTTCTATGCGTTCCAGCGCTCCTCACGGTACACCTTCACCACACATAGAACGCTCTCCTACCATACCTACTAATAGGTATCCACAGCTTCGGTAAATTGTTTTAGCCCCGGTACATTTTCGGCGCAGGGTCACTCGACTAGTGAGCTATTACGCACTCTTTGAATGAATAGCTGCTTCTAAGCTAACATCCTAGTTGTCTGTGCAACCCCACATCCTTTTCCACTTAACAATTATTTTGGGACCTTAGCTGGTGGTCTGGGCTGTTTCCCTTTCGACTACGGATCTTAGCACTCGCAGTCTGACTGCCGATTATATCTCGTTGGCATTCGGAGTTTATCTGAGATTGGTAATCCGAGATGGACCCCTCACCCAAACAGTGCTCTACCTCCAAGAGACTTAACATCGACGCTAGCCCTAAAGCTATTTCGGAGAGAACCAGCTATCTCCAAGTTCGTTTGGAATTTCTCCGCTACCCACAAGTCATCCAAGCACTTTTCAACGTGCCCTGGTTCGGTCCTCCAGTGCGTTTTACCGCACCTTCAACCTGCTCATGGGTAGGTCACATGGTTTCGGGTCTATAACATGATACTAATCCGCCCTATTCAGACTCGGTTTCCCTGCGGCTCCGTCTCTTCAACTTAACCTCGCATCATATCATAACTCGCCGGTTCATTCTACAAAAGGCACGCTCTCACCCATTAACGGGCTCGAACTTGTTGTAGGCACACGGTTTCAGGTTCTTTTTCACTCCCCTCCCGGGGTGCTTTTCACCTTTCCCTCACGGTACTGGTTCACTATCGGTCACTAGGGAGTATTTAGGGTTGGGAGATGGTCCTCCCAGATTCCGACGGGATTTCGCGTGTCCCGCCGTACTCAGGATACTGCTAGGTACAGATTCTGTTTCGAATACGAGGCTCTTACTCTCTTTGGCTCTACTTCCCAGTAGATTCTTCTACAAAACCTGAGTCCACATTGCAGTCCTACAACCCCGAAGAGTAAACTCTTCGGTTTGCCCTTCTGCCGTTTCGCTCGCCGCTACTCAGGCAATCGCTTTTGCTTTCTCTTCCTGCAGCTACTTAGATGTTTCAGTTCACTGCGTCTTCCTTCGCATGACCTTAACAGTCATGGATAACATGCATTACATGTTGGGTTCCCCCATTCGGACACCCCTGGATCATTGCTTACTTACAGCTCCCCAAGGAATTTCGTCGTTAGTCACGTCCTTCTTCGGCTCCTAGTGCCAAGGCATCCACCGTGCGCCCTTATTAACTTAACCTTATTTAACCTAATTTTTTTAAATTAGAAAACTCATTAATTCACAGCGTTTTCGGTTTATTTTCTTGTTACTATTTGATATAGATATTCAATTTTCAATGTGCAATTCCTACAACCTCTCGGTTGTATGGAGCCTAGCGGGATCGAACCGCTGACCTCCTGCGTGCAAAGCAGGCGCTCTCCCAGCTGAGCTAAGGCCCCACAAGACCTCTCAAAATTAAAGAAGACTACGTACAGAGTTCCATTTCCTTAGAAAGGAGGTGATCCAGCCGCACCTTCCGATACGGCTACCTTGTTACGACTTCACCCCAATCATCTATCCCACCTTAGGCGGCTGGCTCCTAAAAGGTTACCTCACCGACTTCGGGTGTTACAAACTCTCGTGGTGTGACGGGCGGTGTGTACAAGGCCCGGGAACGTATTCACCGCGGCGTGCTGATCCGCGATTACTAGCGATTCCGACTTCATGTAGGCGAGTTGCAGCCTACAATCCGAACTGAGACTGGCTTTAAGAGATTAGCTTGCCGTCACCGACTTGCGACTCGTTGTACCAGCCATTGTAGCACGTGTGTAGCCCAGGTCATAAGGGGCATGATGATTTGACGTCATCCCCACCTTCCTCCGGTTTATTACCGGCAGTCTCGCTAGAGTGCCCAACTAAATGATGGCAACTAACAATAAGGGTTGCGCTCGTTGCGGGACTTAACCCAACATCTCACGACACGAGCTGACGACAACCATGCACCACCTGTCACCTCTGTCCCGAAGGAAAACTCTATCTCTAGAGCGATCAAAGGGATGTCAAGACCTGGTAAGGTTCTTCGCGTTGCTTCGAATTAAACCACATGCTCCACCGCTTGTGCGGGCCCCCGTCAATTCCTTTGAGTTTCAACCTTGCGGTCGTACTCCCCAGGCGGAGTGCTTAATGCGTTAGCTACGGCACTGAGTCCCGGAAAGGACCCAACACCTAGCACTCATCGTTTACGGCGTGGACTACCAGGGTATCTAATCCTGTTCGCTCCCCACGCTTTCGAGCCTCAGCGTCAGTTACAGACTAGAGAGCCGCTTTCGCCACCGGTGTTCCTCCATATATCTACGCATTTCACCGCTACACATGGAATTCCACTCCCCCCTTCTGCACTCAAGTTCGACAGTTTCAAAAGCATACTATGGTTGAGCCACAGCCTTTTACTTCTGACTTATCAAACCGCCTGCGCTCGCTTTACGCCCAATAAATCCGGACAACGCTCGGGACCTACGTATTACCGCGGCTGCTGGCACGTAGTTAGCCGTCCCTTTCTGGTAAGATACCGTCACTTAGCGGATTTTCCACTCCCGCTAACATTCTTCTCTTACAACAGAGCTTTACGATCCGAAAACCTTCTTCACTCACGCGGCGTTGCTCGGTCAGGGTTCCCCCCATTGCCGAAGATTCCCTACTGCTGCCTCCCGTAGGAGTCTGGGCCGTGTCTCAGTCCCAGTGTGGCCGATCACCCTCTCAGGTCGGCTATGTATCGTCGCCTTGGTGAGCCGTTACCCCACCAACTAGCTAATACAACGCAGGTCCATCTGGTAGTGGTGCAATTGCACCTTTTAAATGCTTGCCATGCAGTAAGCACTATTATGCGGTATTAGCTATCGTTTCCAATAGTTATCCCCCGCTACCAGGCAGGTTACCTACGCGTTACTCACCCGTTCGCAACTCATCCGCTCGGTGCAAGCACCAAGCTTCAGCGTTCTACTTGCATGTATTAGGCACGCCGCCAGCGTTCGTCCTGAGCCAGGATCAAACTCTCATATAAAAGTTCGAGTCTTCACTCATTCTGTCCAACTGACAGATTTATTTTTTTGTTCATTGACGGTTTATGTTTTCATAAACCACCCTGCACGTTTGGTTCGTCTTCTTTAATTTTCAAAGGTCTTGTCTGTCGCTCTCTCAAGCGACAACTATATCAGTATATCACTTCTTTAATTCCTTGTCAACACTTTTTTGAAACTTTTTTTAATTTTTTTCATCTTTTTTGTCGTGCTTGGAATTTTCTATGACTGACCTACATCAGCTACCCTAATATACTACATTTAACCTTTGAATGTCAAGTGCTTTTTCTGCTTTTTTCTACTCTTCTAAATACGAGCGTAACTCCCGCAACATTTTCTGACGACCTTTGAAGCTCGCTCCGCTAATTAATAACTCATACTGCTCTTCTTCCTTTGCGCTGAGCTGACTGCGATAGCTTCTGAGTCTATCTCGCAGACAGATCAACTCATCTGTTACTAGACCTCCGCTGCTTACCTTATGCGATACCTCGCCGATCTCTTCATAACTCATCCTGTCAAACTTCCGTTTTTGGCTTTCTTGTTTGCGAATGATGTCCTTGATGTAGTTCCGGAATTTTACTTTATAATACCGATATAACCGACTTGCATCACTTTCTATTCCCGACTCCTCCCTCACTAAGCAATACAAAATGTACATCCCTTCTTGATCCCAATCGCTTACCTCCCAACTGTGAATGTAATATTCCTTCTGAGCTTTCCTTACGATCCCCTGTACTTTCATATATAACGCCTTGAATTCTTCCATCTTTTCTGCCTCCTGCCTTCCTTCTGATGTTCTCTAGTCTAACAAAATACACCCAATGTTTAAAGGACTTTTTTGTCCT
>NZ_JBFRYH010000092.1:0-5914 GCF_040984445.1 Streptococcus handemini | reverse complement strand
AAATCTTTGATAATTGTTTGATATTCCATTGTAAGTGATGGGATTTAGCGATATACTGTAAGTGGCTCATTTGGACTAACCTCCTGTTTGTTTGGTCACTTACAGTATAGTCCTTTTGGGCTTTTTAGTGTATTCTGAGAGTAACTAGCACCACGAGTAAACTTAGTATGTTTTATATCTTTTTAGGAAAAAGTTCATTTTTTCACATTTTTTATTGAAAATTATGACGAATATGATATGATGGATAACAATAAACGAACGAAGAGGTGAAAAATGCAAAAAAATATTCTTCAAAAATTAGCAAAAACAGAACTTCATTGCCATTTGGATGGCTCCTTGTCGTTTCGTGCTATTCGACAATTAGCAAAATGGGCTGACATTGCGCTACCAGAAAGTGACGAGGAATTGCAGCGACTTGTTACAGCTCCAGAAAAAGCAGAAAGCTTGCTGGATTATTTAACGGTTTTTGACGTTATTCGTCCCCTATTACAGACTAAAAAGGCGCTCACGCTTGCAGCCTATGATGTTGCTGCGCAAGCAGCGAAGGAAAATGTTCTCTATATGGAGATTCGATTTGCTCCGGAATTATCTATGGACCAGGGCTTGAGTGCTGTTGAGACAGTAGAGGCTGTTTTACAAGGTCTAGAGCAGGCTCAAAACGAATTTGGCATTGTTAGTAAAGTGTTGGTTTGTGGCTTGAAACAAAGCCCAGTAAGACAGACACAGGAACTGTTCACAGAAGTTGTCTCTTTAGCGAAAAGAGGTTTGGTAGGATTTGATTTTGCAGGCAACGAGTCAGATTTTCCGACACAGACATTAGAACAAGCAATCAAAGAAATACAAGAGTTAGGCCTGCCATTGACCTTTCATGCAGGAGAATGTGGCTGCGTAGCCAATGTAGCACAAGCTATTCAACTGGGTATTCCACGTATTGGTCATGGAACAGCCCTCATGAAAGATTCTAAGGTTATGGAAGAGTTTGTTAAGGCGGGGGCGACGATTGAGATGTGCTTGACCAGTAATTTACAGACAGGAGCATCTCCAACCTTGGCGGATTTTCCGTATCAGGCCTTGTATGACTTAGGAGCTAATATCACAATCAATACCGATAACCGCACCGTATCAGCTACCAATTTAACCAAGGAATACGCCTTATTTGTTGAACATTTTGGCACTACTAAAGAGGATTTTTACCGCTTTAATCAGAATGCTATTCGAGCTAGTTTTACGACAGAAGCAGAAAAAGAAAGCCTCTTGAAACAGTTGGCAGTAGCCTATCAGGAAGTATAAAAAGCACATTCACGGACTGCAGTTCGTGAATTTTTTGTATTAATGGTGTAAGTATTATCTATGTTTTAGAATGTAAGCCTTTACAAATAAAGGGTTAAGGGGTATAATGGGTGCAAAAGCAAACGTTTGCAGTAATACTTTTAGGAGGTTTCTAATTGATGGAAAAAGAAACAAATAAGATTGAGCGTCATCATTTTGGTCTACGGACATTAAAATGTGGAACGGCTTCGGTACTGTTATCAGCTAGTTTATGCATATTTGGTGCTCCTATTGTACAAGCAGAGGAAATGGGAGATATGTCAAGTACGCAAGCGGATGCTTCGAAATCTACTGAGGTACTTACAGTTGACGAACAAGGCACAGAGATGAAAATGGAAGAAGCCGAAACCACTAGCAAGGATGAGTCAGTTGCTACAGAAACAGTAGCTACTGCAGACGGAAAGATAACTGAAGAATCTGAAAAGGATAATAAGCAAAAAACGATTTCTGAGGAAGGTGTAACTGAAAATACAGAAGAGTCTGAAAAAGACAGTAAACAACAATTGACTTCTGAGGCAACAGTAGCACCTGTAGATGAAAAAAGTCTGGAAGGAACAGAACCAGCTTCTGAAGCAAGACAGAAAGTTGATTTAGAACCTAACTCAACTTCAGAGGGAACAGCAGTAGAAGATGAAGTAAAAGAGGGACATCTTCGCTTGCATTTTAAGAAATTGCCGTCTGAAAATCTAGGAAGTTTGGGTCTCTGGACCTGGGATGATGTAGAGAAACCTTCTAGTCAAAATGGTGCTTGGCCAACAGGAGCAACTAGTTTTTCTGAAGCTAAAAAAGATGAATATGGGCATTATCTTGATGTTCCATTGGCAGCAGAGAAGCGGGAAAAAATTGGCTTATTGATTAATAATACAGCTGGAGAGAATTTGACAGGAGATAAGAGTGTCGAGCTCATCGATCCGAAAATGAAGGAAGTATGGTTTGATGAGGAATACAAATCTTATACCTACGAACCACTGGCAGCTGGCATGGTGCGTATCAATTATCTGCGCTCTGATCAGAACTATGACCGCAAGTCTTTATGGTTGTGGGGCGACGTTGAAAAGCCAACGACCAATTGGCCAGACGGAGTTGATTTTGAAAAGCAGGGGAAATACGGTGCCTATGTAGATGTTAAATTGGCTGACCTTGCTAAATCGCTTGGATTTTTATTACTAGATGAAAGTAAATCAGGGGATGATGTGAAGATTCAGCCAAATGATTACAATTTTACGGACTTGAAAAAACACAGTCAAATTTTCCTGAAGGATGATGATCCAACTATTTATACTAACCCTTATTTTGTTAATGATGTCAGAATGACAGGTGCGCAGCATATTAGCTTGGCCGAGATTGAAACAACATTTACGACATTGAAAGATGTAAAAAAAGAAGAAATTTTGAAGAATCTTCAGATAAAAAATAAGGATAACGAAGTAGTTCCTGTTCATGATCTTATCCTTGATGAAGCTACGAAAAAAGTGACAGTGCAAGGGGAGTTTGGACAAGAACAATCTCCTTATACAGTTATCTATGGAAGTGAACAATTTAGGACAGGCATGAATTGGCAGCTAAAAGATAGTCTATATCAGTATGATGGTGAGCTAGGTGCTCGTGTGAGCGAAAATGGTCAAAAAGTAGCAGCTACCTTGTGGTCCCCAAGTGCAGATCAGGTCTCATTGGTGGTTTATGACAAAAATGATCAAAGCAAGATAGTAGGAAAAATAGCCATGAGTAAAGGAGAAAAGGGGACTTGGACTGCTGAGTTAACACCTAAAAATGCTCTTGGAATTATGGACTATCGTGGCTACTATTACCACTATGAAATCAAGCGTGGAGAAGAGTCTGTCTTGACCTTAGATCCGTATGCTAAGTCTTTAGCTGCTTGGAACAGCGATTTAGCAGAGACAGATCCGTCTTATAAGATTGCAAAGGCTGCTTTTGTCGATCCAAAAGCAGAAGGACCTAAAGAGTTAGATTACGCCAACATTTCAGGCTTTAAAGATCGGAAAGATGCTGTTATCTACGAAGCGCATGTACGAGATTTCACATCTGATAAAGCGATCGCCAAGGATTTGAAGTCGCCAGCTGGGACATTTTCTGCCTTTATCGAAAAATTAGATTATTTGAAAGATTTGGGAGTGACCCATGTTCAATTGCTACCTATTTTGAGTTACTACTATGTGAATGAATTAAAGAATGCAGAACGCATGGATGACTACGCTTCAAGCAATAGTAATTATAACTGGGGCTATGATCCGCAGAATTACTTCTCGCTGACAGGTATGTATTCGAGTGATCCGACCAATCCTAGCAAGCGCATTGCAGAATTTAAAGAATTAGTCAACGAAATTCACAAACGCGGCATGGGTGTCATCATGGACGTCGTTTATAACCATACGGCAAAAACAGCTATTTTTGAAGATTTAGAGCCGAACTATTACCACTTCATGGACGCAGATGGAACTCCTCGGACTAGCTACGGTGGTGGTCGTTTAGGAACGACACATTACATGAGTCGGCGTGTCTTAGTAGATTCGATTAAGTATTTGACGGATGAATTTAAAGTAGATGGTTTCCGTTTTGACTTAATGGGAGACCATGATGCAGCAACGATTCAAAAGGCTTATGATGAGGCAAAGAAATTAAATCCAAATCTAATCATGTTAGGCGAAGGGTGGTCAACCTATTCAGGAGATGAAAATAAACCAGTTCAGCCAGCCGATCAGTCCTGGATGAAACATACCAATTCCGCAGCTGTCTTTTCAGATGATATCCGCAATACCTTGAAGTCGGGCTATCCAAATGAAGGAGCACCAGCCTTTATTACCAATGGGAAGCGCAATATTGGAAATATCTTTAAAAATATTAAAGCCCAGCCAACAAATTTTGAAGCAGATGATCCAGGGGATGTAATCCAATATATTGCAGCCCACGATAATTTGACCTTGTTTGATGTCATTGCTCAGTCGATTAAAAAAGATCCAGCCAAGGCAGAAAATACAGCAGAAATTCATCGTCGTCTTCGCTTAGGAAATCTGATGGTTTTAACGGCGCAAGGCACACCATTTATCCATTCTGGACAAGAATATGGTCGGACTAAGCAATTCCTTCACCCAGCCTATCGCACACCAGTTTCTGATGATAAAGTTCCAAACAAATCTCACCTATTGACCAATGAAGATGGAAGTCCATTTGATTATCCTTACTTTATTCATGATTCCTATGATTCGAGTGATGCAGTCAATCATTTTGATTGGAGCAAGGCAACAGATAGTGTTACCTATCCTGAGAATGCCAAGAGTCGTGCCTATATGAAGGGATTGATTGCTTTACGTAAGTCAACAGATGCTTTCAAATTACCTTCGCGTGAAGAGGTTGAGAAGCGTGTCAGTCTGCTAACAGTACCTGGAAAGGATGGTGTGGCAGAAGAAGATTTGGTTTTAGGCTACCAGACAGTAGCAAGTAATGGTGATATCTATCTGGTATTTGTTAACGCAGATACTAAGGAACGCCAGTTCACTGTCGGCCAATCCTTGACAGCTGCAAAGGTATTAGCAGATGGGAAGCAGGCAGGTACCGAAGCAATTCTAGCACCAGAAGGAGTGAGTCTGACTGAACACAGCTTGACCCTCGCTCCTCTAACTGCAACAATTTTGCGAATCACCAGAGAAGAGGGCATGCCAGCAATAAAAGAACAGGCAGTAAAAGGTTCAGTCATTGTTGAATATCGTGATATGAACAATCGTGTCTTGAAAGATAATGCCCTTGTCCATTATAATGTAGCTCCTGGTACAACTTATAATGCTGACACTTCTGCTCATAAGGTGCAGACCCTTGTAGGCTATAATGGAAAAACTTATCGATTAGCCTCTGCCGGTCAGTATAATGTAGGTGGGGTAGATAAGATGGGTCATCTCGTATCATCAGCACCTGTGAGTGGCACTGTTGAAGGCAATAAAACGCTGATTGTCACCTATGTCTATCAAGAAGTTGTGTCACCAGCAGATGTAGCCCCTGCCAAACACCCACAAGTAGAACTACAGCCACATCAAGAACCAAAGCCGTCGGTAGAAGTAGCTAACAGGCTTAAGGCAGATAAACCTGCTAATACAGCATCAACGGTAGGTAGTAGCATGTCTAAGGAGGAAGTACCTGTTCACACTGAATCAATGGCAAGTAGCACCAATCCTAAAGCAAATAAACCTGCTATCACAGCACCAACAATAAATACTAGTATACCGAGGATGGAAGATTCTTCAATGCCCAAAGAGACAATCGTGTCGGCAATGTCTCAGGGTTCAGACAAGGAAGATGAAAAGATCCTGCCCAAAACAGGCAGTCACCAATCAGTTGCAGGAATCTTATTGGGAGTAGTATCCCTTGTTTCCAGTCTCGTATTTCTTGGAAAGAAAAAGGGAAGCCATGATTGATTCTCGCTAGAAAAAAACTCTCTGAAATGTTGGTTGAACGGCTCCCTGTCAAGTAGACAGTCAAATACTAAAAGATACTAAGCAACCTGATTCCTGAATTCCCAAGGAGTCAGGTTATTTAATTTTGTTTGATAACGTTGTGTATTGTAAAACTGGATATA
>NZ_JBFRYH010000091.1:0-6039 GCF_040984445.1 Streptococcus handemini | reverse complement strand
AAATCCTCCACTATCTCTAGTATAGCAAAGGATTCGAACTTAGTTTATGAAACTGTTATCTGAAAACGAGACTTTCTTCATGCGTTTGTCGTGTGTAAAAATTTCTAGGGAGGGATCAAGACAAGTTCCTATTGGTATCACTAGAAGTTCACTTCATCTGGGTTGTAAGCTCCTGTCACGCCTGTAATGGCTGTGATGGCTGCGATATCTTCCTCTGACAAGACAATATCTTCAAAATCCAAATTTTCCACAATCCGGCTATCTGTCACCGATTTTGGCAATGGTAAAAATCCTTGTGCCCATGACCAAGCTAGAGCGACTTGGGCTACTGTTTTACCATATTTTTCAGCCAAAGAAAGCATGATTGGATGCGTGAATAATTCTCCACGACCAAGCGGACTCCAGGCTTCAATAACGATTTGCTTCTCACGGCAATAGGTCACAATCTCATCTTGATAAACACCTGGTGCAAGACGAATTTGATTGACTGCCGGAACAATAGTTGCCGTTTTTAAGAGTTCATCCAGATGATGGACCATGAAGTTGCTGACACCTATTGATTTGATTTTTCCTTCTGCAACCAATTCTTCCATTGCCCGCCACGCATCTGCATTTGCTTTTTGCCAGCGATCTCTAATCTCTACCGGATTTGGCCAATGAATGAGATACAAGTCCAGATAGTCTAACTGTAATTTTTCCAGAGAGTCAGCAAAGGCTGCTTTTGCTTCTTCATAGCCATGCGCATCATTCCATAATTTTGTGGTAATATAGAGCTCTTCTCGTGCAACACCCGAATCCTTAATCGCACGTCCGATGCTCTCTTCGTTTCCATAAAAAGCTGCTGTATCAATATGACGATACCCTACTTCTAAGGCCTTGCGTACAGCATTGTAAACTTCCTCTCCTTCCTTGGATAAAAACGTTCCAAAACCAAGAGCCGGAATGGTGAGACCATTATTCATTGTATAAGTTTTCATATTTTCCTCCTATTCTTTTACCAAATCTAGTATAGCAAAAAACCAAGTCTCATGCTTGGTTTTACTTGTGACTAATTTTTCGGGTAATCAAGTCGCCCACAAATTGAATAACAAAGATAAAAATCAGAATAAGAAGTGTCGCAAGGAAAGTGACATCATCATTTGAACGTAGATAGCCATATGAAAGAGCGACTTGTCCCAAGCCCCCTGCTCCGATTGCACCAGCCATCGCTGTATAACCCACAAGGGAAATCAAGGTTAGAGTTGTCACACGAATCAAGTCTGGTAATCCTTCACGGAAATAAACCATAATCAAATCACCAAAGGTTGCACCAGAAGCCTGTGCTGCTTCAATAACACCTCCATCAAGCTCAGACAAAACCACTTGAACTTGACGAGCAAAGAAAGGATAGACGGATAGAGATAGGGGCACTAAGGCAGCGTTCATTCCGATAGAGGTTCCCACAATAGCCCTTGTTAATGGCGAAATAGCTGAGAGCAAAATGATAAAGGGAATCCCACGTAAAATAGAAGCAACCTTATCCAAAATCCAAAAGGCTACACGGTTTTCTGCAATCCCACGAGGACCTGTTAAGACGAGGAACAAGCCTGAAATCAAGCCCATAGCCCCACCGATTCCAAAGGAAACAAAGGTCATATAAAAGGTACTATAAATCGCTGTTCCCCAACCAGTTTGGCCACCCCAACCCATTTTATAAATATGGGGGAAATTAGCCTGAATCCATGAAAGCACTTCATTCATTCTAATACTCTCCTTTCAAAATCGTCACCTCTACATTGGCTGTCGTGACAGCTGTTAAGGCTTCACGCAACTGTTCTCTATGTCCCGATAAAATCAAGACCATTTCGCCAACAGGAGTATGGTCTAAAATTTCAATATTGCCGTACAAGATATTTGCAGACACCTGATAAGTCTTGTATAAATCGTTGATAATAGCTGTATCCGTTGCAGAACCCGCATACTTGAATTGTACCAAGAGGCTATCTTCAGGTAGATTTCGAACAATGTCTTGCTGGTAAATTTTAACCAAGGCTTCATCAATTCCTGTTGCTGTTTTGATAAAATCTTGTGTCAACGGCTCTTTTGGATGCGTGAAAATCTCTAAAACAGATCCTTCTTCGATTAGGCGACCGTCTTGCATAACTGCTACGCGATTACAAATATCCTTGACAATCTGCATTTCATGGGTAATCATGACAATGGTCAAGCCCAATTTTTCATTGAGTTCTTGCAGCAAGGCCAAAATCTGCTTGGTTGTTTTTGGGTCAAGGGCAGATGTTGATTCATCTGAAATCAAAATCTTAGGATCATTTGCAAGGGCACGGGCAATGGCCACACGCTGCTTTTGACCACCCGAAAGCTGGGCTGGGTAGTTCTCAGATCGGTCTGCTAGACCAACCAAGTCCAAGAGTTTCGCAACCTTAGCCTTCTTTTCTTCCTTAGACAAACCAGAATGTTTTAAGGCAAAAGCAACATTCTCAGCAGCTGTCATCTGGGCCATAAGATTGAAATGTTGGAAAATCATCCCAATTTCACGGCGTTTGGTTCGCAACTGAGCTGCGTTTAAGGTCACCTTATTCCCTTCAAAAATCACATCATCATTGATACAAATGCGACCAGCTGTTGGGACCTGCAAAAGATTGATGACGCGCACCAAGGTTGACTTTCCAGCACCAGAATAGCCAACAATCCCATAAATATCACCTTGCTCAATATGAATCGTCACGTCTTTCACCGCTTCAATCGTGCGTTTTTTCTGATGAAAGGTCACGTCAATATGATCTAGTGTAATAATCTCCTTACTCATAACTTGCAATCAACTCCTCTACTAACTCAATATGGCTATAATAATCTGCAAGGCTAACATTTTCATCGCCTGCATGGTCGCGACTATTGGCGTTCCCAATTCCAAAACCTGCAATTGGCACACCTAAGGCATGAAAGACCGTATGCATGGGACCAGTACCTGGTGAGGTTGGCAGAATAGCTACTCCTTCTGGTGTCAAGCGCTTTGCAAGCTCAATCACATTCAAAATAGACGGAGCTGACATATCGCTGCGGTGGCTCATTTCTCCCAAAGTAAAGGTCACCTCGACCTGTTCAAAACCATGACTGACTAAGTGCTTGCGAATCTTATCCAAAACATCCTGCGGTTCTAAACCTGGTACGAGACGGACTTCCATTTTAGCACTAGCCTCAGCAGGGATAATGGTTTTCACCCCTTGCCCTAAATAGCCTGTTGAAAATCCCTCAATCGTAATGGACGGCTCGAAAAAGAGGCGTTTTAAAAATGCGGCTCTCTCTGTTGCTAAGGTCGGCAAGGTCAATCCATAAAGTTCTGTCGCCGACTCACTACTTGCTAGAGCAAATTCTTCCACCAAGGCCAGCTCACGTTCATTGGGCTCTTCCACCTGATCATAGATTCCTTCGACCAAAATGCGACCATCACGACCTCGCATGGATTGCAGAGCCGCCATGAGGTACCAACTAGCCGAATCAATCACACCACCATAAGAAGAATGAATGTCTCGTCCTGCACTCTTAACCGCCACATCAAAAGTGACAATCCCCTTATTTCCACCGGCAATCTCCAGTTGACCTAAGATATTCCGAGCGCCTTGTTCCCAAACCAGCAAATCAGCTCCAGCCAAGTGAGACCGGTATTTTTCCAAATACTTATCCAAGTCAACCGAAGCGGACTCTTCTGCCCCTTCCATGATAAAGATGATATTGACAGGTAGCGTTTCATGATCAGCTAAGTATTTTTGAACTGCTGATAAGCGAGCTGTAATATGTCCCTTGTCATCATCTACACCGCGACCATACATGTAACCGTTCCGCACACTAACTTCAAATGGTTGGTCTGTCCAAATCTGGTCACCATCTGCAGGGACCGTATCATAGTGATTGTAGAAAATCAACGTTTTCGTATTTGGCACAGGACTGGTAAAGGTCGCCATGACAAAAGGAGCAGCAAAGCTATCATCCAAGATGACCTCGGCTCCTGCTTCCTCGAAGATTTCTTTCAGGTAGGTTGCAACATCTAGCAAACCTACTTGTTGGGCAAAAATGGACTTCTTTGAAACCAGCACTTTCAGCTTTTCAAAGTAGGCTTGTGCAATGGCATCTGCTTCAAATTTTTTGATTTGTTCTTCTTGTCTTGACATCGTTTTTTTCTCCTGAACCACCGCTACCGTGACGCTGTTTTTTGTAGCATAATCATTCATTATTATACCATGATTTTCTCTCACGATACTTTTTTAAATCAAGTAATCTTTTTGATGTTAAAATGCCATGGGGAAGATCCACCATAGCATTTTATCTTTTTTACCAAACCGGCTCATCCATACCGTCAGAAGACTCTTCAATAACCTTTTTAACATCATCAGTCTGGTAGGCTTTGATGACTTCTTTAATAGCATCTGCTTTTGGTGATTTTTCCCAATCGCTCTTTGCAGCAATCAAGTTGTACCATTGATGTGAATTTTCATCTTTTTGCTCTTTGTAAAGGGCATTCTTGTAATCAAGACCTGCTTCACGCACAAAGTTATTGTTTACTACTGCTGCTGCAACAGATGGAAGTGAGCTAGCTGTTTGACTAGCATCCAATTCTGTGATTTTCAACTTTTTAGGATTTTCCTTGATATTGACAACCGTTGCCAACTCTGTACCAGATACATCTAGTTTAATCAAGCCTGCTGCTTGAAGAAGGTAAAGCGCTCGGCTTTCATTTGTTGGGTCATTCGGTACTGTGATTTCAGCACCATCTGGAATCTCATCAACAGACTTGTATTTGTTTTTCCCATTTTCTGTACCAGAGTAGAGACGAATTGGAGCGATATAGGTATCAGCGACTGCTACTAGATCTTCACCATTTTCCTTGTTCCAGTTTTCTAAGAAATTGTAGTGTTGGAAAGCATTGACATCTACTTCCCCTTCGGCAACAGCTTTATTCGGTTGTGAGTAGTCTGTAAATTGAGTGAACTCTAACTTCACCTTATCTCCAAGAATCTCTTCCACTTTATCCCATCGTGCTTCTTCCGATCCGCTTAGGCTCATTACCCCAATACGAAGAACATTGTCATCTTTTGAAGCTCCTGAGCCACATGCTGCCAACGCTGCAACTGAAGCAACGGCTATTGCTGCTAAACTAACTAATTTTTTCAATTTCATCATTTATACTCCTTAAAAATGAACTATACATAGCTTATCACAGAAATACCATTTTGACCAATATAGAATTTTTATGTACCACTTAAAAATCTTTTATATCTTTTTTGTAAAGTATATAGTTTTTAGCTATACCCTCAATGAAAGAGGTTGGACAACCAGTGAAATAAGCCATAGCCCCAGAAAAAGAGATAAAAGCTAGCTAGCCCAAGAAGATAAGAAAGCGGTTGAGCTAATACTAAACAAGCACTGAAAAATAGGTATTTCTTGCATTTGAGATAGAGGGAGCAAAGAAAGGCCAAGACACCGATAATCGGTACCAGCCAAACGATTGTGATCGTGTGCCAATCTGTTACTGCAAAAAATGGATCTCGTAGCATTTTAGGTGTAAATAGCATTAAAAATGGCGCAATCCAGACGAAAAATCCTAACCCCATAAGATGTACCGTATATTTTTTAATAAAAAGGGAATAAGAATGTGGCATGGGAAACCTCCTTTATGGAAAGAAAATCAGAACAAGTTGAACAGATATGGTAATCGGAAAGGCCAATAAGAGCATTAGGCTCGGTAGCATCCACTTCTTTTCTTTAAAGTAGAGAGAAAATGGAAAGCTAAGCGCCCCTAACAATGGAAGAAGAAAGATTGTTATAACGTAGCCCCATCCTAGATGGTCTTGCGTTATAATGGTCATCTCGTCTGGAAGAAAGAAAGGACTAATCCAGAAAAGAAAACCCACAACGATGTGAACGGCTCCCTGTCAAGTAGACAGTCAAATAATAAAAGATACTAAGCAACCTGATTCCTGAATTCCCAAGGAGTCAGGTTGTTTAATTTTGTTTGATAACGTTGTGTATTGTAAAACTGGATAT
>NZ_JBFRYH010000090.1:0-6106 GCF_040984445.1 Streptococcus handemini | reverse complement strand
CTTTAGGAACTTTGACAACTTTAAAAAACGCATTTTGATTGCCTTAAACATCAAAAAAGAGAAAACGAATGTCGTTCTCTCTAGATGTTAGCTTTTCATCTACCCACTACAGTTGACAATGAGCCTTATTTTTCTTCTTGCATTTTTTCCTTGATTTCATCATATGAAAGTGGCCGAACGTCGTCATTTTCTTGGTATGCCAAATCAGCAGGCATTTGCCCTGTTTCATAGAGTGATTTGATTTGAACACTATCCAATGTCTCATATTTTAACAAAGCTTCTGCAATCAATTTATGAGTTTCTCGATTAGCTTGAATAATTTCAGCTGCTTTATCACGCGCTTCATTCAATAATGTACGAACTTCATTATCTAATTCATAAGCTGTTTGCTCAGAGATATGTTTCGGTGTAGTATAGCCACCAAACATAGCATGATTTCCTTCATACTGCATTGGTCCCATCTTATCACTCATTCCATATTCTGCTACCATGGCACGAGCCATTTGAGTTGCTTGCTCAAAATCATTTGAAGCCCCTGTTGTCTGAGCATTAAATATAATTTCTTCTGCTACACGACCACCCATAAGACCTGCCAATTGCTCTTTCATATCTTCTTTAGATAGAAGCATTTGGTCCTCTTTTGGTAAGGCTATCATATAACCACCAGCACGTCCACGAGGAACAATGGTTACCTTATGTACTTCACGCGCATTTGAAAGAACAAGTCCAACAATGGTGTGTCCAGCTTCGTGATATGCCACCATCTCACGCTCACGTTTTGAAATCTGACGGTCTTTCTTAGAAGGTCCTGCAATGACACGATCTTCTGCTTCATCAATATCAGACGCATCAATAACCGATTTGTTTTGACGTGCTGCAACAAGAGCTGCCTCATTTAATACATTTTCTAAATCAGCTCCTACAAAACCTGGTGTTTGCTGTGCAACTAATTTCAAGTCAACATCGTCCGCCAATGGTTTATTTTTAGCATGGACTTTCAAAATAGCTTCACGACCTTTAACATCTGGTCTTCCAACTAATACCTTACGGTCAAAACGTCCAGGACGAAGAAGGGCTGGATCTAATACATCACTACGGTTGGTTGCTGCAATAACAATGATACCTTCGTTACCAGCAAATCCATCCATTTCAATCAACAATTGGTTGAGGGTCTGTTCACGTTCATCGTTTCCGCCACCCATGCCAACTCCACGTTGGCGGCCAACAGCATCAATTTCATCAATAAAAATAATAGCTGGTGCTGCTTTTTTAGCATCTTCAAAGAGAGAACGAACACGGCTAGCACCTACTCCGACAAACATTTCCACAAAGTCAGAACCAGAAATACTAAAGAACGGGACACCCGCTTCTCCAGCAACAGCTTTTGCAAGTAGGGTTTTACCAGTTCCTGGAGGTCCCTCAAGTAGGACGCCGGCAGGAATTCGCGCACCTAATTTTGTAAAGCGTTTTGGATCTTTTAAAAACTCAACAACTTCTACTAATTCTTGTTTCTCTTCCTCTGCTCCAGCCACATCTGAAAAACGCACTTTTACATTACTTTTTTCTAATGCCTTCGCTTTATTCCGACCAAAGTTCATGGCACCGCGGGCACCACCACCACCTTGATTCATCATCATGACGAAAAAGACACCAAAAATAATAAGGGGAAAAATATTGATTAAAATATTTAACCATAGACTATTGGAGCTTTCTGGCTTAACAGTCACTTTTACATCATGCTCACTAGCTAGAGATTGTAAATCAGCTAATGTAGAATCAGCTGCTAATATAGTAGAAGTAAACTTACTATAACTTACCTTGTCAGAAATCTGGAATAATTTAATAGACTCTGCAGCTTTGCTCTCACTAACCCTCGCATTCTTATAGGTTCCAGATACCTCTACTATGCTTCCGTTTGGCCGATACGTAATATCTGTAACATTTCCCTCTTTTAACTCTTTTACAACTTGTGAATAGCTGATTTCATGGGATGAAATTTGGCTACCAGCTTTTAAAAACTGGTAACCTGTCAGAATGGTAGCAATTAATAAGATAATGAGAAAAGGATTTCGAATTAATCCCTTATTGTGTTGATTTTTCATAAATACTATAGTAACCTTTTTCTATTTTGAATAAACTTCCTCTTTTAATACTCCTACGTAAGGAATATTGCGATAGTTTTCATCATAATCTAGACCAAATCCTACAACAAATTCATTTGGAATTGTAAAGCAAGTATAGTCTGGTTCAATTTCAACTACACGACCTTCTGGTTTATCAAGTAATGTCACAATTTTAATAGAAGCTGCTTGACGCAAAGCAAACAATTCCTTCAATTCTTTGAGTGTACGTCCAGTATCAATAATATCTTCAATGAACAAAACATCACGACCTGCAACATTTGTATCTAAATCTTTAATAATTTTGACAGTACCACTGCTCTCAGTACCTCCATGATAGCTTGATACAACCATGAAGTCCATTTCAATATGAGTGTCAATATGTTTCACAAGTTCTGCCATAAAAGGAATAGAACCTTTTAAAATACCAACCAATAAAGGATTTTTTCCAGCATACTCTTCTGTTAAAATTTTTCCCAATTCCTTGCTTTTAGCAACAATTTCTTCTTCTGAAATAAGAATCTTTTTGATATCTTTTTCCAACATATTCCATTCACTCTTTCATTTTTATATATAATGTAGCTTTGATTATATCATTTTTTAATGATTTACTCAAATCACTGATAGCCATATTGGCAATTCCATAGATTTTTCCATCTTGTTCAATCAAAACAGCTTCATCTCGTATTTTTTTGGGTACCTTCTGATCAATAAAATAGCGACGAATTTTTTTATGAAAGGAGTTAAGTAACATTCTATCTCCTGCTCTTCTCCTCCGCAAAATAACAGGCTGATTCGCTTGAAGATACAAAATCTGTGTTGCTTGCTCCAATGGCTCATTTAATGAAAAAATGAACGATCCATATTGAAAAACACCTTCTGATTCTATCACGTATTGTTCTGCTTGCATATCCGTCTTAGGTTGGATTTTTGTAATAGCAAAATGTTGATAGTCCTTTACCAAGTAATAATCCCCTTTTAGATGATGATAATAGTTAGCCTTGGTTTCAAGAATTGTCAGAAGTTGTCCAAATTGATTGCGTGTCAGCTGGAGTTCTGGAAATTGTTCCACATACTGTTGCAGTAAGATATAGCGCACAGCTTGTGACTGTGTTTGAAATACTGTCATATTGGTAATATCGATATGACGAGTTAATTCTGTGATAGCTTGATATAGTGTTTCCGTTTCTCTTCCGAGATTTTGTAAAGCATGGGTAAACTGGGGATTTTCTTTTTCCAACATCGGAAGATAATCATTACGGACGCGGTTTCGCAGGTAAATAGGAGAACTGTTACTCCTATCTTCCATATGTTCCACATCCATCAATTCTTCTTTCTTAAAAGATAGTAAGGGACGAATCAATTCTCCTGTCGCAAATGATTGAACCGATTTTATCCCAGACATATGCATAAAACGACTACCTCGAATCAAGCGCATAAAAATCGTTTCTGCTTGATCATCAGCATGATGAGCAGTCACCAGAGCAGTATACTGATGCTGTCTCATGATGTCTGCAAAAAAATCATAACGCATGTTACGAGCTGCTTCTTCAGAAAATTCTCCTTTAAAATAAGAAACATAAAAAGGAAGTCCTCTTTTCTCTGCCCAATTTTTCACAAAAACTTCTTCTGCAATGGATTCAGGGCGCTGCTGATGATTGACATGGGCAATTCCAATTCGTATATTAAGAATTGCTTGGTATTTGTAAAGAAGATGGGCAAGATTCATCGAATCTTTTCCGCCTGAAACAGCAATAAGAACAAACTCATGTTTATCAAAAAAGTGACCTCCTTGCGTCACTTTTAAAAATTTTTCTTCCATTATTTTAAAATTCCATATACATCATTTGCAATCTGTGAAATAGCATCATAGCTTAATTGATCCGTAAAAATAGATAGAATAAAAGGCTCTTTTGCATAGACAACAGCCACATCATGCTTAAAATCATAGGCATCTCCAATTTTATGGGCAACCTTGACATCTATATCACGCGCAATTCGTTGATTATCAAAATTGGTAGCCGATAAACTTTCAAGTACATAACCATCCTGATGGTAAATAGCCTCCATCATCAATCCTGCCATTTCAGCTGAAGCCATTCGTGATACCATATCCCATTTTTGACCAACAATTCTAGTTATTTCTTGGTAAAAGCGTTTGTCAAATTTATCTGCTGCATAATAACCTAGTAAGTTACTCGCAACATTATCTGATTCCTTTGCGGTACGATTAATCAAATCATCAATCCGATACTGCTGATTATCTGGTATTTTGGTAATCGAGCCACTTCCTTCTGGATCATAGGCCCCATCAAAATTTTCTGTATCCTTGACATACTTTACAGTATCTGTCAATTTTATTTTTTCTTCGTCTAACTTTGTTTGAGCGTAGTAAAGAGTAGGAAGTTTCGTTATACTTGCAGCGTACATCAGTCTATCTTGGTTGACACCTACAGTTTCTCCTGTTGACAATTTCTTGACATAGACAGCTATATCCTTAGAAGAATATTTAGTTGTCAATAAATCCTGAACAGCTTCTATACGATTGTCCGTTTCCGACATATCATTAATACTAATCCAGCCTTTATAATGAATCTTGGCAAAGAATCCCAGATGTGTTTCAACGATTTCAGATACTGTTACTTCTTGATAAGGTTTTAAATCAAGTGTTAATTTTTTACCTTGATTGGCAATAGGACTGGAATATACAGTAAAATTTTTTTTGAGCCAGACTTTTTCTGAAAGAACCGTACGATGTAAAATAATATCATCATAGATATTTGTCTGATCAGCAACTATGTAACTCTTATCTGCTAATTGAAAGACTAGCTGATTTTGACTATTACTATCTACACCTATAATAGAAAAAGATTGATTGGGCTTTACTTTTTCGAAAGGAAGTGTCAACTCTTTGTCAAGATAACTGTCAACTTCTTCGTATACATTTGGATTGGTTGGAATCACTTGAAAATCGGGACTATACTCTTTATAATTCAACTGATAGTTCATTTGATTCGATAGTTCAAATGGAATTTCGGTACTTCCAACTGGTGTAGCTGCAAGTAAGACTGGACTAATAAGCAATAATAGCTGTTTTTTCATGTTCCCTCCTTTCCTATTGTTTCGTTTCCTTCTTTTCTATTTTTAATGCTTGGTTTTTCTTAGCTAATTCTTCTAATTTTTCATCAGAATAAGCCAAAAATTTTTCAACAATGTCTACAATCGTTTCTGTCATCGTGGTAATAATCCTGGAATATTATAGATAAATTCCCCATCCTTTGAATATTGAATTTTTGCTCGAATATATTTTGCAGCATATTCCTCATCCTCTAGTTTTTTGACTAAAGAAGATTCAATTTTTTGCTGTACTTCTAATTCTTCATAGCGATTTTCTAACTCAGCTAATTGTTCCTTACGTTTTTGCAACGTTTGATAACTGTTGACCAAATTATAAGTTGGTAAAACAAAGAGAAAAACAACCAAAATCAGAATTGAGCCCATAAAACGATTCTTTTGCTTTTTTTCTTGCTGGTATAGATGGCTTTTTTGTAATTCTTCCTGAATATAGTGATTATTAATTTGGAGAATTTTAGATTTTTTCATCTGCCTCAATCCTTGTTTCGCTGATGATTTCATACATCTTCAGTGCATCTTCTTTTTTAGTACTATCTTTCATTTCAAGCACCTTAACAACTAGCAATTTATTTCCAAAACGAATGTCAATCTGATCATTTTCTTTTAAATCTGTCGATGATTTGGCTAAAATGCCATTCACCTTTATTCTTCCCTTATCTGCTACTTCTTTCGCTACTGTACGACGTTTGATGATACGGGAAACTTTTAAATACTTATCTAATCTCATGTTTATAATTCATTCCTTTCGTTTCACTCAAGGCACAACACTAAATGAAAATGTGTTGTGCTCTTTATTTTGCTCTATAATATAAAATGAGAAGGCCAATCACGACTACAAATCACGGGGAGGA
>NZ_JBFRYH010000089.1:0-6288 GCF_040984445.1 Streptococcus handemini | reverse complement strand
GTATTATAAGGAGTATTAGCTTTTCCATCTGTGACAACCTTTTGGTCACCTTCTACAATCTCGTCTCCCTTTTTAAAGCGAAGTGGATTTCCTGCTTCGTCCACATAGTTGACAATGACTGAACCTGATTTTTCATAGACATAGATGATGTTTTGCTTTCCTTCTTTGACTTTGCCAGTGCCTGTCGTATCGGTCACGATGGTGTTGGTATCACTGATGTTTTCAACAATAGCTTTATCATGAACTTTACCTTCAGCATTTGTGGACTGCTCTTTTAGGATATAAGTCACTTTTCTTGGCTTACCGTCTTCCCCTGGTTCAGTACGAGTGATTTTTTCTAGTTTCTCATCATCCGTCACAGTATAGGTTGAGCCAGTACGCTTGTCATCTGTATTGTGATGGTTTGGTTGTAGGATATTTCCCTCTGTATCTACATAGTGGAGAATCACATCACCGGTCTTGATTTCACGGTATTCATATACGACGTTGGAATCTCCTGACCATCTGTTACGGATATTGATTCCACCTACTCCTACTGTACTATTTTGTGCAAACGGAAATTGGACACGTACCGCTTCACCCGGTTTAGATGTTCCAACTAAGTTAGTAGTGATACTAAAGTTTTCCACCAGTTTATTGCCGTCAACACGGACATGACCTGCATAAAAGGCATCTACGTCACTACTAATTAGGTCTGAGTCAGCTGGTATATTTTGTGAGCCGTCTACTGCTACATACTTAGCCCAGTTGAAAACCTTGGTATTTTCTAATCTTGGCTGAATATTTGCTCCACCTTCCAAAGCGGCTAAACGAGTCTTAGCTCTATCACGAGCAGCTTCAGTTAGTTCTTTTTCTTCCTCTTCACCTTCGGATAAATTTTGCTTGGCATTGAGACGAGCAAGCGTTGATTCTGCTCCAGCAAGCACTTTTTTATTTGCTTGCTTTCTTTCTGCACGTTCTTCATCTGTCATTATACTGAAGAAAAAGGATTCGGCAGTTGGCAAGTCTTCTGTATCGGCATCTTTAGGCGAGAAGTAGGTCGTAACTCGTGTCGTTCCTTCATCATCAAGATACTCTGTTTTTGTATAAATCGTAACACGTTTCGTCGCACCGTTTGTTGGTGTGACAGTTTGGCGATTGTACTGGAAATCTCCTTTTTTAAACGTATTCGGATTCCCAACTGATCCGGCTGTATTTGATGAAGAACTTACAAGAGTATAGCCTTCAATCTCTACCGGAACCGTATGATACGACATTCCTGACCATCCATATTGTACATAACTGTCATGAATTTCTTTCCCTGTTGCTTCATCATAGTACTTAGTAAATTGTGGGTACCATATCGGAATACTAGCAATTGGTTCATTTACCGAGATTGGGGAGGCAACATTCTTCCCTCCTGTATACGTGAGCATAGCAGAAGTTTGGTGAGCCTGATTCGTATTAGGAGCAGCTATTCGCGCTATAAAACTTACTGCATCCGATGCGATAATAAACAACCCACCTTGCGAATCAAGATTCAATCCGTTTGGATCAGCAATCATTTCCTTCGTAGCAGGATCCTGAACGTGGAAACCAAAGTTAAGCTTATTTGCATTTGTTAGCTCTAGTTCTTTTGTCGCCAACACTTTTTTAGTCTGATGATTGAAGGCAGTGATATATACCTTGTCTGGTGTCTTCTTCCCCGGAGTCGTAGGCCCTGAAGCATCAACTGAGAGAGCGTAGGCAACTGAATTAGCATTTACGTTGTCATGGACAATATTAGCAAACGTATAACGATTTTCACTCGGATCTTTGTAGGCTGGATCTGAAGTGTCTTTCACATAATAGTCTTTGTATGCTACCGCATCTTTTTCATTTTGTGATGTGTTGCCTTCATTTCCACTTGGTGTGTCTCCTAGATTTGGTTGTGTTGTGTCACCATCAATTACACGGAAGTCAGAAGTTCCCAAATTGTTAAAGGGCTTCCCTTGGTTTGGAAAGGCTTCTTCTCTAGTTGGTGCTTTTGGACGATTAGCGCGTCTTGCTTCATTCGCAATCTCTTTAAGATCCGCAACATCCGTCGATTCATTAACACGTGTGATAAAGCTTTCTTTCAGTTCATTTGACAAGTTTTGGTAAGTACTGATAATGCTGACTATTGTTGCCTTGCGTGCACTCAAGTCTGTAATGGAAGGGTCCTCACTTGCTGGTTTTGCCTCTTCATCCGTTCCTGCTGAAACTTCTTCTGGCTTAGCCAACTCTTCTTTTGCTTCAGTAGGAACAATTGCTGTTTCATATACCTTATCTGCTGTTATAGCTGACTCTTCTTTTGCTTTATCTTCAACAGTTTCTGAAACTACACTACTAGCATTTTCCGTTGTCGCTGAAGTTGCTGAGTTCGGATTTTCTGTAACGGGTGCAACCGCCTCTGTCTCTGGGTGTATAGTTGCTGTTTCATCAGCATATACATTTGGCGCACCTAAAAGGACCGAGCCCAAGAAGACTGAACCAACACCAACTTTGAACTTACGAATTGAAAAACGATCTTTTTTTCTTTGAAACATGAAATATTTTTTTCCTTTTCTTTTGTAGAATTCTGCTATACACAGTGTTTTGTTCAAAAAAGATAGACTTTTAGAACGTACAAGTATTGGGGGAAACGAGCAAAAATTTAGCTTGTTTTCCCTTTCTTTCTGCCATTTTAAAAGTCTAAAGTTTTTGAACTACCTTTTATAAAAAACATAGAAGTTTCTTATATTCTGGCTCTATAACAACTGTAGTGGACTAAACCTTTCACTAATCCACTACAATCTTGATATTAAGCGTATTTAGCTTGTCATGAGACGTTTTCACTTGTTCGATGTCGCCTATCCGAATGTCTCCAATAACGTCTGCTACAAAGAGCGCTACAAAATACAGATCTGCGATCAAGCTTACCTCTAATAGTTGTGACTTTTCGGCCACATGCGTTACAAACGAATGTTCTGCTATCATACCACAAACTAGATTTTTGCTCTTTCATCTTTTGCTATTCTTCTCCTTTCTTCCACTCAAAGTATCTATTCGACCATTGCGTCAGCTTTCCTACGTAAAATCGTAGATACTTTTGAGAGAATAATAATTGTTTTTCCATATATCTTATCCTATGAAAAACTAATCCTCATCGTCTAATTTTTTCTTACCTAATCCAAGTAAAGCTGCTAATCCAAGGGCAGTTACGCCATACATAAATGTAGAATTTCCAGCCCCATCACCTGTACATGGCAATTCTGTTTTCGCAGGTTCTGCTGGTTGAGCCAACGTACCTGAAGCAACTGGTTCACCTGATTGATCTGTTGATCCTCCATCTGGTGTTTCTACCTCTGGTTTGTCTTCTTCTCCTCCTGGTGTTGCTCCTGGATTTGGATCTGTTGATCCTCCTTCACTCGGTGTGCTTCCAGGTTCATCTGGTGTTCCTTCGCTTCCACTTGGTGTATCTCCTCCATTGCCAGGTTCTCCTTCTGGTTGTGGTCCACTTGGATCTGGTTGTGGATCTGTTGATCCTCCATCTGGTGTTTCTACCTCTGGTTTGTCTTCTTCTCCTCCTGGTTGTGGTCCACTTGGATCTGGTTGTGGATCTGTTGATCCTCCATCTGGTGTTTCTACCTCTGGTTTGTCTTCTTCTCCTCCTGGTGTTGCTCCTGGATTTGGTTCTGTTGATCCTTCTTCTCCTGGTGTGTTTTCAGGTTGATCTGGTGTTCCTACCAAAGCACGACGATAGCGGTATCTTATTACCTGTGGTTTTGTTTCAATATTTTCTCCGTCTACTGTTACTGTATTTTCTATTTTACCACTTTGTGGGGCAGAGTTATCTAATAGTGCTGGTTTTTCTCCATCTCTAACAAGTTCATATTCTACTCCGTCTTTATCTGTTAATCTTTCCGGTGGTGTATCAGTATACTCTACTCCAGGAATGTCTTCTTTTACTAATTTTGCCTCTGGGTTTAGATTTGTATAGTCAGCTTTATTTTCATAAAGGCGTGTGCCAGTATCATCTGCATAATACTCAGCTTCCACTTTTTCTATCTTGGCATATTCGTAGTCTACTCTTGAGCCAAGTGACCAAGCATTTTCAATAGTAATTCCTGAAGCTAATATCAGTTTTTTACTTGCAGGATTTCTAATGATCAACGGGCGAGGAAGACTTGTACTCTTCCCAACTTCTAGTTTAGTGACATAATCATTATTCTCCAGGATAAGAAGTTTATCATATGTTCCTTCATGAAATGCATAGAAAGCATTAGCATCTTTTGAAACATAGTCTTTAAGCTCAGGATATTTTGCTAAGTCACTATCCCTTACCCTATATTTCTTATTTTCTTTTGCTACTATTTCTTCTGTTCCTTGCAATAAATAGGCTTTGTTCATTTCAAATGTATACTTACGTGATTCAGGGGATTTAAGGTAGTCCTCCAAAAGTTCACTTGCAGTTGGTAATTGATGTGGCAATTTAGGCGAAGAAAAGACCGTCATCTCTAAAGTACCTTTATTATCTATATAGTGGTTGAATTTATACATAGTACCTGAAAAGTTACCTGCCGACCATCTTTGCTTCACAGCTTCCCATTCGCCTTTTCTGTAACTTATTTCAACTGCAAGTTTTCCGTCTTGATTGCCATTAGTTCCGACTAATTTATATCCTAAGATTTTCAAAGGAACAGTTGTGTATGAATCATTTTTAAAATAATCTCCTGCCTGTTCATGGCTTTCATGAACCTTAACCTTGTTATCGCTGCCTGCCAAATAGTAATTTGTCACTTGTTTCGCCTTTTTAGGTAGCGGGAGTTGCTTACCGTCCGCAATAGTTGGATTTATATTAGTTGAAAATGCAGAATAAGACACTTTCAACTTCTTAGTATTTTTAAATTTTAAATATATCTGATTTTCTTTTCTCCATGCCTGTAATTCATCTGGATCTATGTCAGCACCAAATAATGTTACTTTATATTGTTCTCCTTCATCAACATCCATAGAAAAAGATTTTGTTTCTCCGACTTGTTGTCCTTGTGCATCAAAGGCTGTAAGATAGACTGTTTTAGGAATACCAGCCATAATATCATCAAATCCTTCAGTTGCACGTTCGCCTTCTTTAAAACGTTCTACATCTCTATCAATAGAAATAGCATAGGATAGGATTTGAGGTTCATCTTCACCACTCTTAACTTCTTTTTCTATATTCCAAAAAGTAAAGCGATTTTCATTTGGATCTTTTAGCGGTGCATTTAAATTTGGTGTAATGGTATAATTTTTAAAAGCCTCTTTATCTAATTCATCTTGCGTCTTTGGAGTTGTAGCATCTGCATGAGTATCTGCCGATGACTCTGCTCTAAAGTAAGTACCTTCTGGTAGATCCTCCCCTTCTTTTGGGAAAGTTTCATCACGCAGTTTGGCACGACTAGCTTCTTTTACGATGACCTCTAGCGTTGCTTCATCCGTTGCTTCATTTATTCTTCTAATAAAATCCGCACGAACTGATGCAGACAGGAGTTTGTAATCATTGATTTTTGCTATTTCGCGAATTTTCGCTAAGCCAATCTCATCTGCTGGAAGATCCGTATCAGCCGCAACGTGCTCTACATGATGTGAAGTCACTACAGCAGCTACATTTTCTACCTCATCTGACACCTCAGTAGCAATGGCAGAAACTGAAGACGCTACGATTTCCTCTTCTTCTGTTGATGTAGACTCTTCTACTGTACTATCAGCCATTTCATGCGAAACAGACTCGCCCCCTGTCCCTTCTGTTGACGCACTTGCTTGATTTGCAACAGAGTCCGACACTAACTCAATAGCTGGTTGAACTTCAGCTGTTTCCGCATTTTCTAAGGCATGCACCTGTTGCGCAACCAAAAAGAGCGAACCTAAGAAAACAGAGCAGACTCCAACTTTAAATTTACGAATTGAGAAACGATCTTTTTTTCTGTAAAACATCTTTTCCCTCCTTATATTTTGAATGATTTAATCAAACACATATTATAAATTCAGAAAAGCAGGACTTTTTGAACGCCTATAATTAGGGGCAGTTGAGCAAAATGTAGGCTGATTTTTCCTCCATTTTTAGCTATTCAAAAAGTCCTACCTTACTGACATTTATTTACGTGTGCCAATATATACTAATCATAGTGTAACATATTTATTCAAAAAGTCCTAGTATTTTGAACAATTTTAGTCACTTTTTTTCGCCCTCAACCAGTTGTAGCAAGTTGTTTTAGCAACTCCTAAGTATATAGAGGCTTCGTTGATGCTGATTTCTTTATTTTTCCACAT
>NZ_JBFRYH010000088.1:0-6628 GCF_040984445.1 Streptococcus handemini | reverse complement strand
GGCTATATCCGTGTTTCTACAAAGGAGCAAAATATTGATCGCCAATTGGCAGCAATGTTTGAGGAGGGACTTTGTCAAAAACAATTGTACATTGACAAGATGTCAGGAAAAGATTTTAATCGAACAGCATACAAACGAATGTTGAGACGGTTAAAAAAAGGTGATGAGATTGTCATCAAATCCATTGACCGTCTGGGGAGAAATTACGATGAGATCATCGAGCAGTGGCGCTATTTAGTTCGTGAACGTGAGGTGGATATTAAAGTAATTGATTTAGATTTGTTAAATACAAAGTCCTCTTTTGATAATAATATTACAGGACGTTTTATATCAGATTTGGTTTTGCAAGTCCTGTCCTATGTGGCGCAAGTAGAGCGGGAAAATATGTTGCAACGTCAGAGGGAGGGCATTTGCGAAGCAAAGAAAAAAGGGGTTCGTTTTGGACGACCTAAAAAAGAGATTCCGCAGAACTTTGAAGAGGTCTATGCCATGTGGAAAAATAAAGAAATCAGCATCAACGAAGCCTCTATATACTTAGGAGTTGCTAAAACAACTTGCTACAACTGGTTGAGGGCGAAAAAAAGTGACTAAAATTGTTCAAAATACTAGGACTTTTGGAACGGCTAAAATCAGTGGAAATTTAGCCTAAATTTCGCTCAATTGTCCCTAATTATATGCGTTCCAAAAGTCCTGCTTTCTTAAGATTATATATGGTAATAAAGTAACCAACAATATTTTAGCTCATTTTTTCCAAAAAGTCTGCTTTTTTGAACAGCGTGAGCTTTCTAAATAATCTTTTTATAGTAGGAGGTATTCGGATGAATAGTTAATACTTGTAGTTTTTATTTTTTATGTAATACTCGGAAAATGATGATATTTTCCAAGCTTAGTTAGAGAAAAGGATATATATGTTTTTTAAACGACAAGAAAGATTTTCAATCCGAAAATTTAAGGTAGGGGTCTTTTCAGTATTTCTGGGGGCAACACTGATCGGTGTCCCAACGGTTTTTGCTGAAAGTCCAGAAAATGGGGATGTGCCCCAAGCGGTAGCAGGTTCTGAACTGTCAAGTGATGAAATTGCTGTTGGAGAAAATGTTACTGCGGAAGCTCCAAAAGAGGAAGCAGTAGCTTCGTCTGCCGATGGAGTTGCAGAAACGGCACTGGCTGAAGAGGAGGCAAGCAAGCTTGCTGCCTTGAACTTGCAAGGGATTCCTCAAAGAGTACTGGTCGCAAATGCCAATCAGCTGACAGAAGAGGAAAAAGCCCAGATCAAGGAGCTTGTCCTCGCTGCAAATCCAGCAGTAACATCAGAGATGATTGTCGTAACTGACAAGGGCGAGGTCATCGTGACCTATAATGGTAAGTCCTATCGTCTACCTGCTACAGCTATCATCGAAGTTCGTCCGCAAGAAGTGGCGGGTCCAAGTGCAATCACTGCTGCCAAAGAGGAAGAGAAGGTCGCAGATCAGGCAGAGTCTGAAGAAAAAGTGGATAAAATCGATAAGCCAGAAACTGCAGAAAAAACAGCAGCAACAGAAGGAACCTTTGCTCCTGCCGAGAAAGAGCTCGAAAAAGAGAAGGCCGCAACTGCAGAATCAGCTTCGCCAGAGAGCGTTGCCTACAAAGCGGACGTCATCATGGATAGGACAGAAGAAACGCCTAAGATTGATGTTGAAAAAGCAGAAGCAGCCTTTGAACTGGTGGCACCAAATCGAATTATCCCAGTGGTGGACGTCAACCAACTGAAAGAAAGTGAAAAAGAACGGGTTAAAAACCTCATCCTAAGACTCAACAAGTCTCTTTCCGATAAGAATGTCCGTGTGGAAGACAACGGAGATGTCTTTGTCACGCTAGAAGGGGAAATTTACTATCTACCAGGTACTGCTGTTGTTGAAGCAGCGGCTGATATGCCAACGGGGACAGGTTTTAGAATTGGAGAAGCTGGTTCATTTTACAAGGCGTTTGGTTATCGCGCAGAAAGACTGGGAGACTCTGAGGTTGCCAACGACATCAATATTGCAGAGAAAAAGGTTACTTTTGATAGTAGCGGAAACGCAACGATTACCTATAAAATCCATACAAACCAAGGGAGAGGAACGGATGTACGTGGTCGTATTTATTTCATCCCGTCAAGCTATGCAGAAATTAGAGAAGAACCAACGGTAGAATTACTTTACTCTACTACGCCAAGGGTTGCTAGAGTGCCGCGAGCTGAAAGGGTTGACCGTGGTAGACTTGGTGATCCTCCAATGTCTGTAACACTGGGGCGTAAAATGAATGTTGAGGAATTTGCTTGGTATAAGGGCCTATTAGGTATCACAAGTGATGACACTCGTGTATGGGTGATTGATGAAGCAACCAACCCTACTAAAAAAGAGTATATGGTAACGGTAAAAGTCTATGTTACCAAAGCGAATTATGAGCGCCATGGTCGTAAAGTTTATCTTGCGGCAGGGGTGGCGACTCATAATAGAGATAATAGTGGTCACAACCGTATTCGTTTTGAAGAAACGGCTATTGAACCGCCAATTACTGCAAGAAGCATCGCTCTTTGGACAAACACACCAGTTGAAAATGATGTAGTTGTAGGTATTGCACCAGTTGGAAGTAACCAAAATTCTGCAAAATTTATTGCTAATGATGGCTCTGATAATAACCCAAGCCAATTTTTGCCGGGGACAAATCTAGGACTTAGGGTCGTAAATCGTGGCGGTTCACAAGGAGCGCAACTTCTTCTTACAACAGGAAGTGTTCTAACGTCAGGGTCTGGGGATAATGCGACGCCTCACTACACAACACGCCTACGTTCAGAATTAAACGGCAATAAAGTAGCTCTCAGTGAAGCGGTGACGATTGATGGTGTATCGATTGAAGATTCAGTCGTTACAAGAACAGCCAATCAAAGCTACAATCGTTTAGCTTTTGAGCAACAATTACAAAAAACCTATAAAGCTGGCCAGTCCGGTATTACTTGGGGGAATAATGCCTTAAGGAAAGAGTTTTTAGGAATTGAGCTACCTGACGGACGAACAACAAATGATTTTAATGCAATCCCTCGTCAGGGAGACAGCAAGATTAAGATGCGTGTAACTCTACCATCTGGGCATGCCAAGGTTGTAACTGTTACTGTTCGTTACCCAGAACCAGCATTGACAGGTAGCGTTACAAGTGGAGGTATTGTCTATAATGGCGAAAATGTCCCTTCTACCAAAGTCGTAACTCCTAACCTTACAGGAGCAACAGTATCAACTCCGACTATTGACGGACTTCGCGTTGATGCAAATGGGAACCTTGCTGGAATGCCTAACGTAAACTTTGCAAACGGTCAAGATGAAAAAGTCGTAGAACTACCTGTTACCCTAACAAGAAATGGTCGAACGGTTACTCTTAACGACAAGGTATCTGTTACTGTCCGTAAACCTGTTGTTGCTACACCCACTTCAGCGACAGTGATAGATGGCGACCAAATTAATCGTACGATTAACGTCTTAAGCCATAATCAAGCAGGAGGTGTCAGTCTAACTGCTCCAACGGTAAATGGGTTAACGGTCAACAATCAAGGCAGACTTGTTGGAACGCCTAGTGTAACCTTTACAGGTAACGAAACTAGTAAAGAAGTTGTGATTCCAGTTACAGTAGCGAAATGGGGACGAAGTGAAACAGTTAATGTTAGAGTAACAGTTAATAAAAAAGTTGCTATTACACCAATACCAAAAGAAGTTCCTGCCGGTGTACCTGTAACTCCAGGAATGAAAGTTGTTGAAGCTGACAAACCAAATGTAAGCTACACTACTTTAGGAGCGGTTGAAGGGCTAAATATTGATGCTAATGGTAACTTAACAGGAACACCGACAGCTACCTTCCCAGATGGTCAAGACTCAAAAGTAGTAAATATCACTGTTATTGGGAATTCACGAGATAACGGTTCAGCTGGAACAAATGTACCGATAACTGTTTACCGTCCTTTAGAAGTGACCGTTAAGCCAGATGGGAAAGACATCGTTGTTGTGAACGGTGTTGAGACAAATACCTTTACGGCAATTTCCCACAATCAAGTCAGCGGAGCAGATGTCACTACTACTAACCCTTATAATTTAAGAGTTGAAAATGTTAACGGGAATTTTAAGTTGATAGGCGAAGCAAATGTTGATTTTGCAGATGGTGAAATATCGAAAAATATTACGATCCCTGTTACGGTTACAAAAGGAAAACAAAGTAAAACAGTAGATGTGCCGATTACGATTAACAAGAAATTTGAATTGACTGCAATTCCAAAAGAAGTAGAAGCAGGTGTACAAGTAGTTCCTAATACGAAGGTTGTAGAAGGTAATATTCCGAATGTACGAGTAAATGATATGACAGGTAGCGGGAATACTTCTGGCTTATCAATTGACCGACTTGGGAATTTAACAGGCACACCGAATGTTACTTTTAGAGATGATGAAGATAGCAAAGTAGTCACTCTTAAAGCAGGAGCTAGAAAACAATTTCATGGTCCAGGTGTCGAGGTAGATGTTCCGATAACAGTCAATAAACCATTGGTTTTAACGACTCATACAGTAAGTATAGAAAATGGAACATCAGGTAATGCGACGACTAGAAGAGAAAAAGTCGTAACTGTCAACCAAAACGGAGCTACTTTAAGTGCTGGAACAGTAGACGGTTTGACAATCAATGCTGACGGCTACCTAACAGGTACACCAAATGTCAGTTTTAATCCAAATGAAGATAGCAAGGTTATCAACATTCCAGTAACGGTGAGCAAGCCGGGACGTCAAACCAAAACAGAAAATGTAGCAATTACTGTTTATAAACCATTAGCGGCAACAGCAAATGAAATAAGTCTTGAAAATGGTGTAACCGCAACTGGACAACCAGCATTGACGGTTAATCAAACAGGATTTACAGTTTCTTCTAACAGTGTTTCTGGTCTATCTCTTGATAGAAATGGGAATCTGATAGGAACACCGAATGTCAGCTTTAATTCGAATGAAGAAAGTAAGGTAGTAACACTTCGAGCAACGGTCAGCAAAGCAGATTATCCGGAGCGTACAAGCAAGCAAGTTGATGTGCCAATCACGATTTACAAATCGCTAGACGCCACAACGGTAGCTAAAGAAGGAATTAATGGCGTACCAGTAACACCAACAAAAGTGGTGACACCAAACCAAGATGGCGTGACCATTACACCAGCTGAAAAAGATGGTTTAAGAATTGATGAAAATGGTAACGTAAGTGGCACCCCAAGCGTAACGTTTGGTCCAAATGAAGACAGCAAAGTGGTAACCATTCCAGTGACAATCAGTAAAGATGGCTTAACACCTAAAACAGTAGATGTTGTGGTAACGGTTAATAAATCAGAAGCTGAGAAAACAACGCCAGCACCGAATACAGTGACAAAAGAAAGTCCAGTGACAGCAGACGGTCTAAAAGAGGAGATTGAAAAAGCTGTACCAAACTTACCAGCTGGTGCGAAAGTTAAAGTCAAAGACGGTGATTCAATTCCAACAACTGAAGGTCATCACGATGTACCAGTAGTCATCACATACGCAGACGGCTCAAGCGAAGAAGTGAACGTGCCAGTAGACATTAAGAAACCAGTTGATGGCACAACCACTCCAGCAACAGCGGTAAATGGCGTCCCAGTCACACCAACAACAGTGGTGACACCAAACCAAGACGGCGTGACGATTACACCAAACACCGTATCTGGTTTAACAGTTGATGGAAATGGAGCAATTAGCGGCACACCAACCGGATTGGACTTCAACGGAAAAGACAGCGTAGAGGTAACCATTCCAGTAACATTACACAAAGATGGCTTAACAGACAAAGTTGTGAATGTGACAGTAACCGTTAATAAATCAGAAGCGGACAAAACAGAGCCAACAGCTACTCCAGTGACAAAAGAAAGTCCAGTCACAGAAGAGGGTCTAAAAGGCGACATTGAAAAAGCTGTACCGAACTTACCAGACGGAGCAAGTGTTAAAGTCAAAGAAGGTAATACAATTCCAACAGAGGAAGGTCACCACGATGTACCAGTAGTGATTACCTACAAAGACGGTTCAAGCGAAGAAGTGAACGTCCCAGTTGACATTAAGAAACCAGTTGATGGCACAACAACACCAGCAACAGCGGTAAATGGCGTCCCAGTCACACCAACAACAGTGGTGACACCAAACCAAGACGGCGTGACGATTACACCAAACACCGTATCTGGTTTAACAGTTGATGGAAATGGAGCAATTAGCGGCACACCAACCGGATTGGACTTCAACGGAAAAGACAGCGTAGAGGTAACCATTCCAGTAACATTACACAAAGATGGCTTAACAGACAAAGTTGTGAATGTGACAGTAACCGTTAATAAATCAGAAGCGGACAAAACAGAGCCAACAGCTACTCCAGTGACAAAAGAAAGTCCAGTCACAGAAGAGGGTCTAAAAGGCGACATTGAAAAAGCTGTACCGAACTTACCAGACGGAGCAAGTGTTAAAGTCAAAGAAGGTAATACAATTCCAACAGAGGAAGGTCACCACGATGTACCAGTAGTGATTACCTACAAAGACGGTTCAAGCGAAGAAGTGAACGTCCCAGTTGACATTAAGAAACCAGTTGATGGCACAAC
>NZ_JBFRYH010000087.1:0-6762 GCF_040984445.1 Streptococcus handemini | reverse complement strand
AAAGAATAGTTAAGTGACGATAGCCTAGGAGATACACCTGTACCCATGCCGAACACAGCAGTTAAGCCCTAGAACGCCGGAAGTAGTTGGGGGTTGCCCCCTGTGAGATATGGTAGTCGCTTAGCTAGAGGGGGAGTTTAGCTCAGCTGGGAGAGCATCTGCCTTACAAGCAGAGGGTCAGCGGTTCGATCCCGTTAACTCCCATACGTTTAGAACGTAGAAGGTCCCGTAGTGTAGCGGTTATCACGTCGCCCTGTCACGGCGAAGATCGCGGGTTCGATTCCCGTCGGGACCGTAGACTCGTTAGCTCAGTTGGTAGAGCATTTGACTTTTAATCAAAGGGTCGCTGGTTCGAGCCCAGCACGGGTCATTGCGGGTTTGGCGGAATTGGCAGACGCACCAGATTTAGGATCTGGCGCTTTCGGGCGTGGGGGTTCAAGTCCCTTAACCCGCATAAATAGGAAAATAAGCCGGCTTAGCTCAGTTGGTAGAGCATCTGATTTGTAATCAGAGGGTCGCGTGTTCAAGTCATGTAGCCGGCATAGAGGGATAAATGCGAACGTAGTTCAGTGGTAGAACATCACCTTGCCAAGGTGGGGGTCGCGGGTTCGAATCCCGTCGTTCGCTTGAAGAGGCCGGGGTGGCGGAACTGGCAGACGCACAGGACTTAAAATCCTGCGATGGCAACATCGTACCGGTTCGATTCCGGTCCTCGGCATTCAAAGATAGGCACCCTTAGCTCAACTGGATAGAGTACCTGACTACGAATCAGGCGGTTAGAGGTTCGACTCCTCTAGGGTGCATCGCTCGCTTAATGGGTTTCGTTAGGGGAGATTTATTTTTACAGTAGGTCATACGGGAAGTAGCTCAGCTTGGTAGAGTACTTGGTTTGGGACCAAGGGGTCGCAGGTTCGAATCCTGTCTTCCCGATTTATTTTTGGCGGTGTAGCTCAGCTGGCTAGAGCGTCCGGTTCATACCCGGGAGGTCGGGGGTTCGATCCCCTTCGCCGCTATTGTTTATGCTGGACCTTTAGCTCAGCTGGTTAGAGCTCTCGGCTCATAACCGAGCGGTCGTAGGTTCAAGTCCTACAAGGTCCATTTATTCATTTATATGGAGGATTACCCAAGTCCGGCTGAAGGGAACGGTCTTGAAAACCGTCAGGCGTGTAAAAGCGTGCGTGGGTTCGAATCCCACATCCTCCTTTTTGATTAGTAGTAACGCGGGATGGAGCAGCTAGGTAGCTCGTCGGGCTCATAACCCGAAGGTCGTAGGTTCAAATCCTGCTCCCGCAATTTGATTGTGGATTTGGCTCGGTAGCTCAGTTGGTAGAGCAATGGATTGAAGCTCCATGTGTCGGCGGTTCGATTCCGTCTCGCGCCATAATAATAAGCGGGTGTAGTTTAGTGGTAAAACTACAGCCTTCCAAGCTGTTGTCGCGAGTTCGATTCTCGTCACCCGCTTTTGGAGTTCCTTCCAAAACCAAACACATGTTTGGGCGCGTAGCTCAGATGGTTAGAGCGCACGCCTGATAAGCGTGAGGTCGGTGGTTCGATTCCACTCGTGCCCATTTATAAGTGGAGAATTACTCAAGAGGCTGAAGAGGACGGTTTGCTAAATCGTTAGGTCGGGTAACTGGCGCAAGGGTTCGAATCCCTTATTCTCCGTAATAAAACGAGATTATCTTTTGATATTCTCGTTTTATTGTATTATGTGGCTTTAAGCCTAGTCTCGCTTCGATAGGTGCGAGACAAATCAACCACCCGCTATGCGGGTGCGCATCGACTGTTATACAAAAAATCTCCAAATGCGCTACAATAAAGGTGTTCAAGCCTACTGTAAAGCGAAAGGAGATACTAATATGGCACAAAAGGCACATAGTTTATCGCACACAAAATGGATGTGTTCTATCACATTGTGTTTACCCCTAAGTATAGACGAAAAATCATCTATAATCAATATAGAAGTAGTTTGGGGGAGATATTTCGCCGATTATGCAGTTATAAGGGGGTGGAAATTATAGAAGGACATCTGATGCCAGACCATGTTCACATGTTAGTCAGCATTCCACCACGGATAAGTGTATCAAGTTTCATGGGATACTTAAAAGGTAAAAGTGCCTTAATGATGTTTGATAAACACGCCAACTTAAAATATAAATTTGGGAACCGCCATTTTTGGGCAGAGGGATATTACGTGAGTACGGTTGGTCTCAATGAAGCCACCATAAAGAAATATATCCAAGATCAGGAAAAACATGATATCGCACTAGATAAGCTGAGTGTGAAAGAGTATGAAGATCCCTTTAGGGATAATGGTAAGTAGTACAACTGCTTCTTTGAGAGGCTGGTGACGAGTCAAGAGCAGTGAGGCTTGAACAAAGTGAAAGCCAGCGTCTTTAGGCGCTGGCTGGGAATGTGGGCTTATAGTCCCGGTTCAAACCACCCGTTAGACGGGTGGTCATGATTTTTGTGTTGGGGTAGAGCTAAGTGAATAAAGTATCAAAGTTAATTGTTGTCAGTTTAGTGATTTTAGTGCTGTCATTGTCTTTCTTATTTCTAACAGTAAATAAGAAAATGCAGATTCCGTATATATCTAGTGTTATTCATTCATCATTGTCGACAGTTAATAATGTTATAGGGCGTCCGACGCAGTTTTTTTCTAAACAAAAAGAATCAATTGCGGATATGATTGCTGCCTATAACGAGAATAAGGAACTTAAAAATCAGGTTATTGATTTAAATAATAAATTAGTGGAGAAAGATAGCTTAGAGAAAGAAAATGAGAGCTTGCGCCAAAGTTTGTTCTTGGCTGATACTTATAGAAATAAGAGATTCGTAGCAGGTCTAGTATCTAGTAGAACTCCTACCTCATGGACAAGTCAATTAACTTTGGATATTGGTGCGAAAGATGGTGTGAAGGATGGTATGCTTATCACCGCAAATGGTGGTTTGATTGGACTAGTGGAGAGAGTTTATCCAAATGCAACAAATGTAAAATTATTATCCAGCTCGGATCAATTTACAAAGATTCCTGTGAAGATTTTGATAGGGGCGAATAATATTTATGGTGTATTAGTTGGATATGATACGGATAGTTCGACCTTTATTGTCAATCAATTAAATAGTACGGAAAATATTCCTGAAGGTGCGGAGGTAGTGACAAGTGATTTAGCAGGAGATATGCCTTCAAATGTTCTTATTGGAAAAGTTTCGTCTGTAAAAACTAGTACAAGAGATCTTAGTCGGGAGCTATATGTCAAACCAGCGGCAGATTTTTCTAATATTTATTCCGTTTTGGTAGTGGGAGAGGAATAGTGAAGAAGTACATTTTTTATTTCCTACCGTTCTTGTTGTTGTTTGCTTTTTTATTGGACGCCCAATTGTCTACTTTGTTAACAAATTTGGCTCCAAAAGCAGTGTCAATTTCCAGCCATTTGCTATTGATAGTGGGAATTTTTGCTAGTTTTTATGTGATGGTTACCCCAATGATGGTTTTATTTGTTGTATTGGGATTTGTGTATGACATCTATTATTTTAATATTATTGGTTTGTCCACAGCCTTGCTTCCTTTAACAGTTTACTTGGTTTATTACGTATATCAGAGTCTAGCTTTTAAACGGGTTACGAACTACATTTTGCTACTGGTAATGGTATTTACATTTGAATTTGGGACTTTTTTATTAGCTCGGTTATTTCAATTGACGAATCTTTCTATGTTTATTTTTGTTTTTTATAATTTAGTGCCAAGTTTGGTGTTTAATACGTTCCTATTGGTGATGATACATCCTTTAATGGAAAAGCTATTTGGGATTACGAATAAGACATAAAAATGTAACAATTGCGTAATATATTTACGTAATTTTTTTGGTAAAATGAGATAGTCAGAAAGAATAGAGGAGCCTGAATTCGATATGAAGAAAAAACTTTTAGCAACCTTGCTCGTTAGTACCGTTATTTTAACAAACGCTGGAGCAATTGTGGCTGTCAAAGCAGACGATACTGATAGCAAAATTGCTGCCCAGGATAATAAAATTAAAGAAATTGCAAGCCAACAAGCCAATGCACAAGCACAAGTGGAAGCATTGCAATCAAAAGTAGATGCTATTATTGCAGAACAAGCTAGTTTAAATGCTGAAAATGACCGTTTGCAGGCTGAGTCACAATCATTAAGTCAAGAGATTCAAAAATTGGCAGGTGATATTGTATCACGTGATGAAGCATTAAAAAAACAAGCACGTAGCGCTCAAACAGATGGTTCAGCAACTAGTTATATTAATACCATTTTAGATTCTAAATCAATTGTGGATGCTGTTTCTCGTATTAACGCAATGCGTGAAATTGTCTCTGCAAATAATCGTATGCTTGGACAGCAAAAAGCTGATAAGGAAGCGATTGTTGAAAAGCAAAAAGCCAATCAGGAAGCAATTAACGTTGTTGAAGCAAACTGGAAAAAATTAGATGATGCTTCACAAGAATTGAATACTCAACAGGCAGCCTTGAAAGTAGCACAATTGAATCTTGCTGCAGAAAGAGCAACTGCAGAAGGGGAGAAGAATGCTCTTCTTGAGCAAAAAGCTGCTGCAGAAGCTGCGGCAAGAGAAGCTGCTGCAGCTCAAGCAGCTTATCAAGCTCGACAAGCTGCTACAACTCAAATGCAACAACAGCCTGTTACAACCTTATTGACAACTGGTGGGAATGTTGAGTCAGCTGTTTCTGCTACATCTGCTGCAGAAGCTGCGGCACCGGCTGCTGCTACTTACACCTATGATGCGAGCAATACTTATCCAGTTGGCCAATGTACTTGGGGAGCGAAACAAGTAGCACCTTGGGTTGGAAACTACTGGGGAAATGCAAACCAATGGTTATACTCTGCTGCGGCAGCAGGTTTCCGTACAGGTTCTACACCACAAGTTGGAGCAGTTGCAGTATGGACTGATGGGGCATTTGGGCATGTAGCAGTCGTAACAGAAGTAAATGGTTCACAGATTCAAGTACTAGAATCAAACTACAATGGAAACCAATATGTTGGTAACTTCCGTGGAGCCTTTAATGCCGCATCTAGTGGTATTGCTGGTTATATTTACCCATAATGGATATAAAGTGGAACTTTGGAGAAATCCAAAGTTTTTTTCATTCAGATTTTGATTTGATTTTGTTTGAAAATTGTCTTAAAAAGGGTTAAAATAGTAAAGTAGAAATAAATAGGAGGCTGTCATGGCGTTTTCTGACATAAAATTGTTTGCCCTTAATTCTAATCAAAAATTAGCAGCTAAGGTAGCAGAGAAAATGGGGATTTCATTGGGAAAATCCACTGTTCGCCAATTTTCAGATGGTGAAATTCAGGTTAATATTGAGGAATCTATTCGTGGAAGACATGTCTACATTCTTCAATCAACAAGTTCTCCAGTGAATGATCATTTAATGGAGATTTTGATTATGGTAGATGCATTGAAACGTGCGTCTGCAGAGTCAGTAAATGTCGTTATTCCTTATTATGGGTATGCACGTCAGGATCGGAAAGCACGTGCGCGCGAGCCAATTACATCTAAATTGGTTGCAAATATGTTAGAAATTGCTGGTGTAGATCGTTTGTTGACCATTGATTTGCATGCTGCGCAGATTCAAGGTTTCTTTGATATTCCAGTGGATCATTTGATGGGTGCCCCATTGATTGCAGATTACTTCGAGCGTCGTGGTATGATTGGAGAAGGGTATGTTGTCGTGTCTCCTGACCACGGAGGGGTGACACGTGCGCGTAAGTTAGCACAGTTTTTGAAAACTCCGATTGCGATTATCGATAAACGTCGCAGTGTTGATAAGATGAATACATCCGAAGTGATGAATATCATTGGAAATATTGAAGGTAAGACGTGTATTTTGATTGATGATATGATTGATACAGCTGGAACGATTTGCCATGCTGCGGATGCGTTGGCAGAAGCTGGTGCGGTAGAAGTGTATGCTTCTTGTACACATCCGGTCTTATCTGGACCTGCTATGGATAATATTCAAGCTTCTGCGATTAAGAAGTTGGTTGTACTGGATACGATTGAAATTCCTGAAGAGCGCTTAATTGATAAGATTGAACGAATTTCAACAGCGGACTTATTAGCTGAGGCCATTATTCGGATTCATGAAAAACGTCCCCTATCTCCATTGTTTGAAAACAATTAGAATGAATAGAATTAGAAGGTTGGAGCATCGGTTTCAGCCTTTTATTCACACGACAAACGCATGAAGAAAGTCTCGTTTTCAGATAACAGTTTCATAAACTAAGTTCGAATCCTTTGCTATACTAGAGATAGTGGAGGATTTTGTTATGAATGAGAGACTGGATTTCTTGATAGGTGTCCGTGATGATAGAGAATCCTGGAAAATTAAGCACACATTGTCAGATATTGTCTTGCTTATTTTCTTTGCGCGTCTATCAGGTGCAGAATATTGGGATGAAATTGAGGAGTTTGGGACTGCCTATGAGTCTTCCTTGCGAACCGTGTTGGAGTTAGAAAATGGGATTCCGTCTCACGATACGCTGCAACGAGTTTTTGCGACTCTAGATCCTCAAGTTCTAGTAGAAGTGACACAGATGTGGTCTGCTCTTCTTGAAGAGGCAGAGGTATCAGCTAAACATTTTACTCGTTTTTCGAAACGCCTGATAGCCATTGACGGAAAGACAATTAGAGGTAATGCCAGCCAACACCAGAAAGCCTTACATATTGTCTCCGCCTATGCGACAGATTTAGGGATTTCCTACGGTCAAGT
>NZ_JBFRYH010000086.1:0-6950 GCF_040984445.1 Streptococcus handemini | reverse complement strand
TATATCCAGTTTTACAATACACAACGTTATCAAACAAAATTAAACAACCTGACTCCTTGGGAATTCAGGAATCAGGTTGCTTAGTATCTTTTATTATTTGACTGTCTACTTGACAGGGAGCCGTTCAGACTAATCCCTGTCAGTTTTTCTATCTATTAGCAAATTTTGTTCTAAAAACCAAATTCTCCTTGTCCAACTCCATGCTCAAGGCATAGGTCTGCGCATCAACTTCCTTGATAAAACCTAGGATTTCCAAGGCTCTGACAAAAATATCTGTCCGCCGTTGGATAACCCTTTCTTTCCGTGTAAATTTTAACAAAAAAGTAGTCATATACTTCATGGCATAGTCTTTATTAACATCGCCCAAGAGCTGATAAAGAACCTCTTGCTCCTCTGATAAGGGAAGCTGATTGGACAATTTGTAAAAATAAGAAGATAAGGTCAAGCGCTCCCGAAGCGCATCAACTTCTTCCTCGATGATGACCTTGTTGGTGGAATTACTTGTTGCAACCGTAAAGGTCGCACGGCTTAATTCCTCAAATACAGGACTACTTGTCTCGACAAAGATTTCTTGGTCTAAGGTCACATTTTCTAGGCTCGTTAGGCAAGAAAAAGCAGTATAGTAACGACGATTTTCTCGACGAATATAGCCAGCTTCAATCAACCGGTCCAATTGTCGGTCTATATTTGGAGCCGTTGTAAATTCTTTTTTTATCTGCCGTAGGGTCACATCATCTTGCTGATTCAGATATTGAATGAGATCTTGAAAAAAAGCAGTACGGGCTAACTTGGTTGGATTGTAGACTTTAATCATGAGATTATTATACCACACAAAAAGTCCTATCTGGTCTACCAAATAGGACTTTGCTCATTTACTGGTCTAGTTCGCAAAACTTTCGGTTAATTGTGGAACCACTTGTTTTTTACGAGAAACAGCCCCTGGAAGGAAAGCATGATTGTTTTCGAGTGTAAAGTTAAAGGCTGCTTCAACCTTGTCCATGTTTTGTCCGATTGCTAGGATTTCCGAGTTCGAGTTAACAATATCTGTAATCATCAAGACAAAGTCAGAGTAGCCATTTTCGCTACTTGCTGCTTCAATGGCTGCTTCAATTTCTGTTTGACGTTCCAAGACTTCAGCGATATCAACCGTGTTAACCTGCGCTACGCGAACGGCATTGCCATTTAGTTCAAAGGTTTTAGCATCAATGTCAATCAATTCATCGGTCGTTTTGCTAGCAAGGTTGGTTCCTGCTTTGAGCATCGCTAGACCGTATTCTTCCAAGTTGACCCCTGCGATTTCTGCCAATTCTGTAGCCACTTGTGGGTCGCTTGCGTGAGTCGTTGGTGATTTGAGCAACAAGGTATCTGAAATCAAGCCAGACAAGAGCATTCCTGCTACTTCTTTTGGCGGTGTGAGGCCATTTTCTTTGAAGGCACGGTAAACGATTGATGAAGCTGATCCAACTGGTTCCAACCGCATGTAAAGAGGATTTGCTGTTTCAAAATTCGCCACACGGTGGTGGTCAACAACCGCAACTACTTCCACTTCTTTAATATCAGAAATAGATTGCTGGAATTCATTATGGTCTGTTAAGATGACCTGCGCTACACCTTCTGCCTTAGCAGATTCTACCACGCGCGGTGCTGCCACTCCAAAATAATTCAGAGCAAAGGCTGTTTCTTCATTTGGTGTCCCGAGCGCTACGTTTTCCGCATCACGACCAAAAGCCTCACGCTCTAAATAAGCCCAACCATACGAAGACGCAATCGCATCTGTATCAGGATTTTGGTGACCAAAAACTAACAATTTTGACATGTTCTATTACCTCTTTAAACATTATTCATTCTATTTTAGCATATTTTCAGGCACTTGCAAATCATTCCTCACTCCCGATTTGCAAAACGTTTTCAAAAAGAGTAAGATAGTAGATAGAACAATAGAAAGGAAATACTTATGAAATTTACAGATTATACCTATACACGTCCTGATTATGCCCTCGTCAAAGAAGACTTATCTCATCTAACAAAGCAATTGCAAACAGCAGATTCAGCAGAAAAAACCATTGAGGTGGTCAAAGCTATTACAGCCATCAATTCGACCCTCGACACGCAGATGAACTTGTGGCATATTCGCCATACAGTTGATATGACGGATGAATTTTACAATGAGGAAACCAAATTCTGGAATGAGCATCTGCCCCTCTTTGAAGAATTGACAACTGCCTACTACCAAGCTGTTTTAGCTTGTCCATACCGTGCAGAATTAAGTGAATTCTTACCAGAAACCTTCTTCATGTTGGCTGAAAATAAGCAAAAGATTTTCTCCTCTGAGGCTATTCCTCTTTTCCAAAAAGAAAACGAGCTCGTAGACCAGTACAGGGACTTGATTGCAGGAGCAAAGATTGACTTCCAAGGTCAAACTTACAACCTTGCCCAAATGGCACCATTTGCCCAATCAACTGATCGTGCCGTCCGCAAGGCTGCCTCTGATGCTTCAACAGCTTATTTTGCAAGTAAAGAAGCAGATTTTGACCGTGTCTATGATGAATTGGTCAAGGTTCGGACTGAGATTGCCCATACTCTTGGCTTTAAAGATTATGTCGAATATGGCTATGTCTCAATGAACCGCTTTGACTACAACCGTGATATGGTCAAGGTCTATCGTGAAGAAATCCTTAAGCATGTCGTGCCAATCGTGCAAAAATTACGTGAACGCCAGGCAAAACGCATTCAGGTGCCAAGCCTCAAACACTATGATTTGGCATTAGAATTCCTAGACGGTAATCCCGCACCACAAGGAGATCCTGACTTTATCGTCGGAGAAGCACAAAAAATGTACCACGAATTGTCAGCAGAAACAGGTGAATTCTTTGACTTTATGGTGGAACATGATCTGCTTGACTTGGTTGCAAAAACTGGTAAAGATAGCGGCGGTTACTGTACCTATATTCCAGATTACAAGAGTCCGTTTATCTTTTCGAACTTCAATGGAACAAGTGGCGACATCGATGTCTTGACTCACGAAGCTGGGCATGCCTTCCAAGTCTATCGTTCACGTTGGATTGCTAGTCCTGAAGTTATTTGGCCAACCTATGAAACCTGTGAAATCCACTCCATGTCTATGGAATTTATGACCTGGCCTTGGATGGATCGTTTCTTTAAAGAACAAGTAGATAAATACAAATTTGGTCACCTAGCAGGAGCGCTTCTCTTCTTGCCGTATGGAGTTCTGGTCGATCATTTCCAACATGAAATTTATGAAAATCCAACCATGACACCTGCAGAACGCAAGGCAACTTGGAAACGTTTGGAAGAGCTCTATCTTCCTGACCGTGATTTCTCTGAATCAGAAGCACTCAACCGTGGTATCTTCTGGTATCGTCAGGGGCATATCTTTGCTAGCCCATTCTACTATATTGATTATACCCTTGCTCAAGTCTGCGCCCTCCAATTCTGGAAACGCACGCAAGTAGACAAGGACGAAACTGCTTGGGAAGATTATCTTCGTATCTGTGACCTCGGTGGAACAAAATCCTTCCTTCAAGTCGTTGCAGCTGCAAATCTTGAATCGCCATTTAAAGAAGGAGCTCTTCTTGCAACCACCAAGGCAGCTAGCGATTGGTTGGACAGCGTGGATGATGCGAGTTTTTAGGAGCTAAGGATGCAGATTACCTCATTATCTGGTTTTGAGTCGATTATTCCCGAACTCCTTGATGGCACAAGCAATTGGGCTTTTGGGAAATCCCCCTCTTATACGGATGCCAATGATATTCTCGTTGAAAAACTAGACTATCAAGGAACGGAATTATATCTCTTTGATTTACACACTCGAAAAGTCTATCAGCCCTTTCCAAAAGAGCCGATGATGTATCTGGAAAATCCAGTTTATGATCCCGCTTCCCAGTCATTTGGCTTGTTGCGCTATGACTTTCACCGAAAAATCATTCAAGCCTATCAGTATCGTCCTTCGGAAGATGAGCTGACCCTGCTGACCACGCTACCATTTGAGAAAGCAGGGGATCTCATCAATGTTCGTCTCGCGATTAGTCCTTTTACACTCATCAAACATGAAATTCATCACTTCAGAACCCATATCCTATGGCCTGTCGAAGACGTCTGCCAATGGGAAACAAATGAATGTTTGGAATATTTAGATGACCAATATTTCTATACATCAAAATGGGTGGAAGAGCCTGAATATGTTGAAGAAGTGATTGTCCGAGAACGGAACACGAAAACCATCATTCGGCGACAAAAAGGAAGCATCACCCTTCTCCCCAATGGAGAATTGTGGCAGTTTGTATCGTGAATTGAATAAGTCCTACAACTACGTCCACTCTTGTCTCGCCGGTCTTGGTTTTCAGAAACTTTTCGAAGCACAAAAAATCCTTTCAGAAATTATTCTGAAAGGATTTTTAATTGTTCATTAGATTTAGTCTTTCCCTTTTCATTTAGGATTAGGCCAAACGAGCTAGGAAGGTACTCCATTCAACTTGCATAACGATTTTAATTCCCCCGCACACGGTTCAGGTAGTCCTGATAGCTTTCGGTGTCCATCAGGTTTTTGGCATTTTCTACGCGGGCCTTGGTAGGTGGCTTGGTTCCTTCTAGTGGATAGGGACGTCCCAACTCCCGCCATTTAAATTCACCTAGGTTATGGTAAGGAAGGACTTCAAAACGCTCAACATTGTCTAAGGTCTTAACAAATTTCCCGAGTTCAATCAAATCTTCATCACGGTCTGTTAAGTTTGGCACCAGCACATGGCGAATCCAGACAGGCTTACCGATATCAGAGAGATAACGAGCACATTCTAAAATGGTTTTATTGCTATGGCCTGTCACGAAGCGGTGTTGGTCTGGGTTCATTTCCTTGATGTCCAGCAAGACCAAGTCGGTTACTTCCATGAGCTTGGCATATTTTTCCAGATATTTTGGTGTATTGCGGAAAGTTAGGGCACAAGTATCAAGGGTCGTATGAATTCCTTTTTCTTTTGCCAACGTAAACAAGGCAATCAAAAAATCAATCTGAATGGTCGCTTCCCCACCTGATACGGTGATTCCGCCTTCTTTTCCCCAAAATCCCTTATAGCGAATCGCTTCGTTGAGCACATCTTCTGCTGTCCGCTCGGTTGCCGCAGGATTGACCAAGTCCCAAGTATCAGGGTTATGGCAATACTGGCAGCGCATATGGCATCCCTGCATAAAGACAACAAAGCGGATGCCAGGACCATCTACAGCACCAAAACTTTCGGTTGAATGCACTAAACCTGTTACATTTTTGTAATCGATTGCTTCCATTTTCTCTTCCTCACTTCTTGATTTTTCTATTATATCATGAAAACGCTATAAAAGACTAAACAAGTGTTTAGTCTTTTGCATCTTCTTCTGATTCAAGCGGTGTAAGCATAATTTTCAGCTTGGTCACACGACCATTTTTGACCTTATCATTGATCATGACTAGATGATAGCCATGATGATCTAGTTCGTAGGCTTCTTTTTCTTCTTGACTTGGGATAGTGCCTAAACCTGTCAAATAGAATCCTGCAATCGTGTCTACGTCATCGCTTTCCAACTCTGTCCCAAAATGTTCATTGAAGTCATTTAAGGTCATGTTTCCTTGAACAATATAGGTATGTTCTCCGATTTCTCGAACAAAGATTTCTGTCTTATCCGTTTCATCATCAATTTCCCCAACGATTTCCTCAAGCAAATCTTCTAAGGTCACAATTCCTGCCACACCACCGTACTCATCAAGCAGAATAGCCATCTGATTTTGGGTATTGCGCAAAGCCTTTAATAAATCATCCACAAAAATCGTCTCTGGTACAAAGAGCGGTTCTTGCAAAATCCGTCGGATATTCAAATTCTCAAAACCAGTTGCAAAGCCTTCAGCCAAGATACGCTTGGTATGAATCAAACCAACAACATTATCCTTATCACCGTCATAAACTGGAATCCGCGAGAAATTCTGCTTCAAAATTTCCGCCATAATCGTTGCTGTATCGTCTTCAATATCGACCATGAAGGCATCCGTACGTGGTACCATGACCTCACGCGCCATCATTTCATCAAGTGAAAAAATCCCCTGTAACATTTCAATTTCATCTGCATCTAAGGTTTCCTCACTCTGGGTGGTTAAAATGTACTCGATTTCGTCACGGGTCATCTTCTCATCTGCATCATCAAATTGCATGGGCGTAAGATGACTAATGAGATTAGTTGCAGCTGATAAGAGCCATACAAAGGGGCTGACGATTTTCCCTAAAAAGATAATAATTGGTGCTGAAATCACCGCTAAATTTTCCTTCATATTCATCGCAATCCGCTTAGGATATAGTTCTCCTAATACGATGGAAATAAAGGTCAATAAGGCAAGTGCGAGCCAATAACCAGCAGTCTGTGCTGTCGCAGAATTCCCCAACCAATCAGCAAATACAGCACCTAAATCACCTGCCAAGCTCGCACCTGACAAAATACTGATAAAGGTGATTCCGACCTGAATGGTCGATAGAAAATGATTGGGATTTTCTAGTACATTTACTAAACGGATAAATTTCTTTTCTCCCTCAGCCGCTTTTTGCTCCACACGGGAACGGTTGAGAGAAACCAAGGCCATCTCAGAAGCTGAGAAAAAGGCATTGAGCAAGGTCAACAAGAGCAATAATAAAATTTGTAACTGAATGGGCTGACTACCAGGGTCTTCCATGATGTGTGTATCTCCTATAAAAAATATAATAACTCGTGGTGCTAGTTAATCTCAAAGTATCTCAAATTATAAGCAAGTATAATTTGTTCAATTCTCAACTGCAATCCTGTTAAGCTTCTAGTTAATGTCTGTTCGACATCAAAAAGAGCACAAAGTTCTGAAAATCGAGTTTCAATAGTTCGTCTCATAGCCAACAATTTCCAATGATTATGTTGTTTAGCCCCTGTCATATTTTGACGCAAGG